>CAILMA010000385.1 GCA_903835145.1 uncultured Bacteroidota bacterium | reverse complement strand
GAACTGTATTATTCACCCCCATGTAACTATTTATGACCACAGTGTAATTGGGGATAATGTTGTTATTCATTCCGGGACTGTGATAGGCGCAGATGCATTTTACTTTAAACGTACCCGCACCAATGAAGTACAATACAATAAAATGCTGAGCTGTGGCCGAGCGATATTGGAAGACGACGTAGAGATAGGTGCTTGCTGCACGGTTGATAGAGGTGTAAGTGGCGATACCATTATAGGTCGTGGCACGAAGCTCGATAACCACATTCAGATAGGGCATGATACCGTTGTGGGTCGCAATTGCATCATGGCTTCGCAGGTAGGGATAGCAGGCGTTGCTACCGTGGAAGATGAGGTTATATTATGGGGACAGGTAGGGGTGAGTAAGGACCTTACGATAGGAAAGGGAGCGGTAGTGCTCGCACAGTCTGGTGTGCCTTCAAGCCTCGAAGCCGGAAAGACTTACTTTGGCTCTCCGGTTGAAGACGCTAAAACCAAGATGAGGGAGCTCACCTGGATAAAGCGTATTCCTGAGATGTGGAACAAACTCAATAATCAGGGCAATAAATAATTGATTTGGTAAATATTACTGTAAATAACGATATTGTTCTGCGCACCTGGGTGCCGGGAGATGCTGATGCGCTGTTTAACGCAGTGCAACATTCCCGGGCACATCTAAGCCCCTGGCTTAACTGGGTACAACAAACAACCAAGTCGGAGCATTCGCTTCAATTTATAAAATATTCGCAACAAGGCCTTGAAAATCAGGAATCGCTTGCGCTGGGTATATTTTATGACGGGCAGGTAATAGGCGGTGTGGGTATGCACCAATGGAACCATTTGCTCAAGAAAGCGCAGATTGGCTACTGGATTAGTAAGGATTATGAGGGGAAGGGTATTGTTACGTCCGGCCTGAAGGTATTTATCCGTTTCCTTTTTGAAAAGACCAACCTCAATAAGATCGAAATTCATTTCTCGACAGCGAATAAAAGAAGTGCAAAAGTGGCCGAAAATCTTGGGGCTAAAATAGAAGGCATCATCCGGCAAAGCGCCATTCGCAACGGCATCCTCGAAGACGTAGTGATCTCTGGGATATTGAAAAGTGAGTGGTATAAGAAGTTGTAGGTACTGTATTCAGTTAGTTTCACATTTGTTGCAAACGACCATCCCCTAAAGAAGAAATCCGTGAACCGTTGTATAAAACGTTGGCTCACGGATTTTTTTATGTAGAAAAGTAAGAATCTAAATTCGGGGTAAAGTGCAAGAACTATTTCTTTACGTACATCACTTCTTTCACCAGTTTCACTGTGCGGGGAACGTCCGGCAGGTACTGAGCAACAAGGTTTGGTGCATAGTGCATGTTGGCATCGGCCGTAGTGATTCTGCGCACAGGGGCATCGAGGTAGTCGAATGCTTCTTTCTGTATTCTGTAAGCAATTTCAGAGCCTACGCTGCCGTATGGCCATTGTTCTTCAACAATTACCAGGCGGTTGGTCTTTTTAACTGATTCTACAATTGTGTGCCAGTCAAGCGGGCGAATGGTACGAAGGTCTATAACTTCGGCATGAATATTCTCTTTAGCGAGTTCTTCAGCCGCACCCATAGCAACTTTCATCATTTTGTTGTAAGAAACGATGGTAACGTCGGTGCCGGCTCTTTTTACATCAGCCTTGCCAATCGGAATAAGGTATTCTTCTTCTGGCACCTCGCCCGTGTCGCCATAGCAAGTTTCGCTTTCCATAAACACAACCGGGTCATTATCCCTGATGGCTGATTTCATCAAGCCTTTTGCATCATATGGATTTATGGTAGATATTACTTTAAGGCCGGGGATATTGGCATACCAGTTTTCAAATGCCTGACTGTGCTGCGCAGCAAGCTGTCCTGCTGAGCCATTCGGGCCTCTGAACACGATAGGGCAATTGAAGTGTCCACCGGTCATCGAAACCATTTTAGCCGCATGATTCACTACCTGATCTATCGCAAGTTCTGCAAAGTTCCAGGTCATAAACTCGATAATAGGTCGGGTATTGTTCATTGCCGCACCTACACCTATTGCTGCGAACCCGAGCTCGCTGATAGGGGTATCAATTACTCTTTTAGCACCAAATTCATCAAGCAT
>CAILMA010000384.1 GCA_903835145.1 uncultured Bacteroidota bacterium | reverse complement strand
GTTACCTACTATCCCGGTTATAAACTCCTTATGCCCTGCATATCTCTTGGTCTGAAAATCCTCATCAAAACTATTCGGATACACAAGCACCGTTTGCACACCGGGATAGTTATAACCTGAAAAGGCAAAGGTGGGAATGATAGCACTTGATGCCACAAGTAGCCTGATTTTATCATCAATTGCTGTATCAATACCTCGTATGTCTTTTGCAGCCAGAAACATTTGTACCCTTTTTTCAAACAGTTTCCGATCTGCCGCATCGAGTCCTTCATAAAACTTTACCGAAACAAGCAGAAATTCCCGCCATTCAACGGAAAAAGGAGCTGCTACCGATTCTTCAACCAACCTCCGTTTCCGCGTGGCTGAACGCGCGAAACCAAGCGCAACAAAAACCGCAACCCCCAAAACCAAAAAACCTGCAATGTTTACCATATAGTTAATTTGACTGCTGCGGCGTCTCCTAAACAAAACGCCTAAAACCCAATGAAAAACAGCAACAAAATTCGGACCACCAAGCACCCTGCACCAAATTTAAAATCGTCATTGGGTACAATTGAAACCGGGGAACCCATCACACATACAAAAAAAGCATGTGTCGCCACATACTTTTATTTTGTTCTAAGTAATTGATTACAACTTTTCTATTTTATTTTTTCTCTCACTGCTTTCACTTCAGCTACCGTTACGGCTGCGCCGGTATTGCCAAAGTTACTGTACACATACGTAAGTACGGCTGCTATATCATCTTCGCTGAGGGCCTGAGGCGGCATTACATTATTATACTTGGTACCATTTACAGTCACCTCTCCAGATTTCCCTTTTATTACTTGAGTAATTGTCTGCTCCCTGTCTGCAATAAAATCCGACTTAGCCAGCGGAGGAAAAGTACCCGCTACGCCGCCGCCATCGGTCTGGTGACAAGCGATGCATGTTCTTTTATAAACAGCCGCCCCTGCCTCTGTACCCGCTGCCGGCGCTGCAGCACTTGGCGGAGGCGTAACAGCAGCCCCCTTATTGTCGCTGGTTCCTCCGCCACAAGAGGCTATCATAAAAATGGCAATTGCCGAAACTGTCCCTAATAATACTTTCTTCATATTTTTATCTTGAGCTTTCATTAAAATAAAATGTTTCCTACCGCCTCCACTGGCTTATCACCAGTACTGCAAACAATCAACACCACAAAATAACTTAAAAACATTTCAACTTAACAAAGATGAAAAAATAAAGTCCTGCGCATTATACCACAATTACTTGCTGCCTCCAGCCACCCCCTTTATTATCCCCTGTACCGAAATAACGTTCAGCGGGAATTCAAAAAAGACATGAATAAGGCTTATAGTAAACAAAGCTGCGAAACCTATTCTATAGTCGTACCAGTAAAGCCCCACGGCGCCTACCCACGCGCACCCTATGAGTATCACCTTGGTTTTCGACATATTCTTACCCCACCCTATTATTGATGTTTTTGAAAACCAATTAAGATAGTGATAGGTATAGCAGAATGCTACGAAGATCTGAATTTTTATGCCTGCCGCTGATGCCAGATAAAACTTTCCGTCGCCGCCAACCGCTCCGAAGAACCTAGCAATATTAGCATCCACATTCTGAAAATCACTCTTAAAAAAAGTTGTCTGTACGCCCTGCGTAATATGGTAATGCTCAGGGTCTATCACACTCCCCCATATCACAAATG
Organism: uncultured Bacteroidota bacterium; assembly: GCA_903835145.1. Classification (GTDB taxonomy): domain Bacteria; phylum Bacteroidota; class Bacteroidia; order Chitinophagales; family Chitinophagaceae; genus Flavipsychrobacter. The sequence goes on along the minus strand of CAILMA010000384.1, from coordinate 4,929 downwards.
GCACCAGAAGCAGTATGGCACTACCAAGGAACCCAAACTTGCTGCCCGTCTTCATATTTCCATAAACCATAAAAAGCAAAGTAAACAGGTATACATGAACTATAGTGGGTAGAAACATGCAAAGCAGTGCGAATGAAAACAACTTGAATTTCAAAACAAGTAAAACCGCACCCAGCGTTCCAATAAAAACCAAAAGTATAGGAAGCCACTTTTTCAGATAAACGAGACAGATGGAAAAAAGGAACGCAATGAATAAAATCGAGTAAAACATATCACTACCATAATCGCCCACCATTTTTTTAACTCCATCACTCTCATAAGGCAGTACCTCGGGCATTTTCAATACAACAGGCAATGTAATGAGCAAGGCAAGTAACACGAGAACCCATATCCATTTCCGTTCCTTTACATAATAGTTTTTCCGCTCCAGCCAGTTGATCTCCGTAAAATAATGAAGCGGGCCAAGAACAGCATAGGAAAACAAGAAAAGTTCAAACGGAAGCTTAAAAGCAATTAAAAGGGAAATAAATATCAAGCCAATATTCAACAGGTCAATCGACTTTGCATTATCTATTCTGAAGCCCATGAAAACAAAATTAAATCAAATAGCAGAACAAAAGCCTCTTTAAAACCTGCGAACCATCCAGTACCTTCCTGAAACAGGTACTATGGCCGTTCAAAAAATGTAATCCGGGTTTCCAAACCCACGGAATTCTTAAAATTCCCCGAAATTCTGCAAAAAAAACGGCCTGTGTTTTAATGAAAATCTGACGTTTTTAATCCGCTATTTGTTAAAAAATAAAGTTTTTTTACCGTTCGTGAAGTAAAACGACCGTTCGTGAAGTTTCCCTTGCATTCCCTGAAATCCACACGTAGATTGCATCATAATTATTAACGAACGAATAACAGAGTAAAACAACACAACACACGATTCAATCATTAATCAATTAAATACCAACCAATTAAACATAACAATTTATCTCTCAACTTATATAAATATACAAAAATGAAAACGCTCCTCTCTACAATCGCTCTCGCAGTAATTTGCTCTTCCGCACCTTGCGCCATCGCCCAAACAAGCACCTGGACCGGCTCGGCCGGCAGCAGCTGGAACAACTCAGGCAACTGGTCTACAGGCTCGGTTCCTAATGCGGCAACCAACGTAATCATACCGGCTGGCACGGCCAATGTGCCAGCTGCTTCGGGTGGCAATTTTTCGGCTAAAAACCTAACCGTGGCTGCCGGCGCACACGTTTCAGTTGCAGGCGACGCAACAATAGATGTTAAAGGAACCATGACCAACAACGGACTCGTTGATGGCAACGGTGCTATCAATCTCTCAGGCTCCGCAACACAAGCTTTGCACGGTAGAGGCACCATAAGCAATTTGTCGTTAGACAATTCAAACGGCGCTTACATCAACACGGCAGATACTATTTATATTACCGGCGATCTTACCCTTTCCAACGGCAACCTCGCTACCAACAACGGCCTCGTCCTAAGGTCCGATGAATCAGGCACTGGTAGTACAAACTACACTCAAAAATTCACCATTAAAGCCGAAAACATGGTACTCCCTGAGGGTGCCCAATTGTTCCTCCACGACAAATTAACCGCTACTTATACAGCACTTGTGCAGGGCACAGAATACAGTTTCAACATCACCAAAGACACAGCAACTCAGGGTAACAACAGATTCGAATTGACAACAGCACTCCCTGCTTCTACTTCCGATGTCGCCATCAACACGCACACAACAATCAGTCCTAACCCTGCAACAAACTATATAACCATCGCTTTCCAAAATGCAGAAGCTACCGCTAAGCAAATCAATATCATGAACGCACTCGGTACCACGGTAACCTCAAAAACAGTAAATGCACAACAAGGCGAAAAGGTAACAATGGACATTAGCCATCTCCCTTCAGGCATTTACCTGGTAGAAACTATTGCCGGAAACGATAAAATAACTCAAAAATTAATCAAAAACTAAAAACCAAACGACAAACAAAAATGCTGCAAAGGCTGCCTCCGTTGAGGTAGCCTTTGCAGCATAAATGAGGCACATCGAACTATTGAAAGATTGGGAGCACTAAAATCCTGAATGTAGCGTTTCATAAGCAACGCCCAAACGCTATCTTTATAAAAAAATCACCATCAAAATGCTAATCGGCCAGCTATCGAGGAAAACCGGATTCTCAAGAGATACAATACGGTTTTATGAAAAAATCGGGCTAATTGTACTTCCCAAAAAATCAACACCCAAAAACACCTATAAAGATTACCCCGATGAAATCGCCCACCAACTCGAAATCATCCGCAAATACAAAGACCTCGGATTCACCCTCGAGGAAATAAGAGAAATACTCGTACGCAGGTCTATGAAATTACTTGACCTTACCAAAATGCTCCAGATAATAGATACCAAGATTACCGGTATTGACGAACAGATAGACCAGCTGCACGAACTAAAAATGCGCCTCAACCGGGAGCAACAAATGTTACTGCACAAAAAGACCGGCCACACCATTTTTATGCCGGAACTAAAGGTCGCTGCGTAACTACGGTTGTACCAATTCATCTACAATGCCATATGCCAGTGCCTCGGTAGCGTTCATCCAGTAATCACGGTTAAAATCTTTCATTATTTTTTCAACAGGTTGCCCACAATTGGCCGCCAGCAGCGCAGCAGTAAGCTCCTTGATTCTTACAATCTGCCGGGCATTAATTTCTATATCAGAGGAGTTGGCCTGGAAACCACCGATAATTGGCTGATGTATCATAACCTCAGCTGTGGGGTAAATATACCTGTGACCTTTCTCGCCGCCCGAGAGCAAAATTGACCCCATGCTCGCAGCAAAGCCAATGCAATAAGTATAAACCGGTGCAGCAACCGCCTGCATCATATCATAAATCGCATACCCCGCTGTCACCATCCCTCCCGGGCAATTGATATACATGTGTACAGGAGCACCGGGCTCCCTATCTTCAAGGTACAAAAGCTGCTCCACCACCCGCTTTGAACTCAAATCATCCACCTGGCCCCAAAGAAATAGCTTTCGCTGCTCCAATAACCTACCCCGCACCGCAAATTCCTCTCTAAATCCTGCTAACAAACTTAAATCGTCCATCTTTTTTATTGCAAGTTTAAACACTGGAGTATACTCCACACCTACAAAAAACTAAGAACTATTTTTGAAATAAACCACTTGAAAATTAAACCCAAACCGTTCCCGATTTTTCGTGTTGTCTCAGTTCGAAAATAATGTTTTTCGGTTGCAGTTGTCATGTAACTTTGCAATATGGCTGGAGAAGAATTAAAACATTCGCCCGCTGCCGCTTGCAGCAGAGCAGTTATAATACATTATCAATAAAAGAGAATATTTCAGTATGTTGTAAATATTCGCATCACACCAGACCGATGGGTAAACAAAAAACCTAACTAACCCGCTCGTCATTCTTTAATGTATCCTTAGTGCTGCGTACAAGTCCTATGCCAGAAACAAAAAATATAACGCCTAAAATAACGCTTGTAGTAATCACCTTGACATCATAATTTGACCCACTATGATTTATAAACATCCAGCCAGCTACTAAAAGGGCTATAATACCCAAAATTGTAAGAATAATACCTAATGCCCTTTTTTCCATGGTTACTGAGTTGAATTTGAATTATACTGTGAGTTCACACAACACGCACTAAAAACGTGCCATCGACTACAAAATAAACTCAGAATCACATATAAATCTTTACGCATTATAAATCACTCACATTTTATATTAACGAGCCACAAGCCACATTACTTTTCTGGCAACTTTAGTCTTACGATAAAACGTATGTTTCAAACAACTTTTGGCAGCATGAAATTCATCCTTTCTCAAATTCAGTAAAATTGCAATTTCGGTCGTCCAATCAAAAGTGTTTCATTTTACAAATGGATCACATTTTTAAAAGCCATTATCCGTAGCTGACTTGCGACGACACAAACTCCGCGGTTTGCAACCGCCGTGTATGCCCCCGCTACATCGCCCCGGGTCAAAATACCCTCAAAATCCCTTATTGCGTTTTCTCGTACGCGTTTGCAACGCGTATGCTCCGGCATGGCGTTTTCAACGCCCGTCAAAATATAAAATCACCAACTCTCCCGCCCCGAAAGGGCAAAATCCCTTATTACGTCTACTCGTACGCGTTTGCAACCCGTATGCTCCGGCATGGCGTTTTCAACGCCCGTCAAAATATAAAATCACCAACTCTCCCGCCCTGAAAGGGCAAAATCCCTCATTACGTTTTCTCGTACGCGTTTGCAACGCGTATGCTCCGGAATGGCGTTTTCAACGCCCGTCAAAATACAAATTCATCAACTCTCCCGCCCTGAAAGGGCAAAATCCCTCATTACGTCTTCTCATACCCGTATGCACTGGCATAGCGTTTTCAACGCCCGTCAAAATATAAAATCACCAACTCTCCCGCCCTAAAAGGGCAAAATCCCTTATTACGTTTTCTCGTACGCGTTTGCAACGCGTATGCTCCGGAATGGCGTTTTCAACGCCCGTCAAAATACAAATTCACCAACTCTCCCGCCCTGAAAGGGCAAAATCCCCTATTACGTTTTCTCGTCCCGATTTGCAATCGGGATGCCCCGGCATGGCGTTTTCAACGCCCGTCAAAATATAAAATCACCAACTCTCCCGCCCTGAAAGGGCAAAATCCCACAGCCCGGGGCATCGCCCCGGGTAAAAATACCCTTGAAACACCCAGCCCTGTAAGGGCGTAATATGACCTAAAAAACTATAGACACATAAAAAAATCAAAAAACACATCAATCGCCCCACTGTCGCAGGTCTGTACCCCGGCTATGAGCAAAGACATCCTTGCCGCGACCCAAAACCCCGCTTCCCCACTTCACCAAAAAACCAATGAAAAATTGT
>CAILMA010000383.1 GCA_903835145.1 uncultured Bacteroidota bacterium | reverse complement strand
GTTAGTCGCTTTGTTCGTTTCTTTGTGGGGAATTATCAAAGAATTCAATAAAAAACAGAAATGAAGAAACATTTTATGGGGATGCTTGGTGTCTTCCTGATATTGACTGTAATATTATACCTTGTACATGAGCAGATTCCTGCCTACAATTTTCAGGTTTTGGAAATTGGCAATGTGGCTATGTTTTTGCTGGCCGTTGGTACTTTTATGATGGTGAGCAGGCAGGCTGATAAGCCTGCGGCAGCATTTATCCGTGGTGTAATGGGTGCTTCCTTTGTCAAACTTATGGCGTGCATGGTTGCAATGCTGATATATATAGTAATGAATAGAGACCATATACATAAACCAAGTATTTTTGTATTGCTGGGTATCTATGCAGTGTATACCACGGTGGAGACTTTACTGCTATCTAAACTGGCAAGAACCGGAAAATAACATGAAAAAGCAGGAAACAGCTATATCATTTTTAGAACAGTTTTTACCTGAAGGGACATTTGAGCAAGTTGCCCCTTTTTTTAAATCGCATACCATATACCTCACCCTCACACACGAGCGTAAAAGTGTTTTGGGAGATTACCGCAACCCAACAAAAGCTGACCCATTCCACCGCATAAGTATTAACGCTACACTTAACAGATATAGCTTCCTTATCACATTACTTCATGAGTTGGCACATCTGTTTACCTATGTCCACTTCGGGCATAAGGTAAATCCACATGGCAAGGAATGGAAAACACAGTTCCGCCATATTCTTATTCCATTTCTGGGCAAGAAGTTCTTTCCCGGCGATGTTGAAAAAGCTTTGTTGGCCTACCTGCACGACCCGGCTGCCAGCACTTGTACCGACCCCCGCCTTTACAAAGCGCTTTACCGGTACGATGAGCGCAAACCCGGGCACAAGCTCGTTGATGAGCTTGAAGTGAATGCAAAATTCGAAACAGACGACGGCCAGAAGTACCAGAAAATAGAAAAACTACGCACCCGCACCAAGTGCAAAAACCTCACCAATGGCAAGATGTATCTTTTCCCCGGTATTGCAGAAGTAGTGGTAAAAACATAACCGCAGCCAACTTGCATCCTGCACCTTTACCTTATTATTAAAACCAATAATTGTATAGGGGAAAATTGGAAAGTTAAAGTGATATTTGCACAGCAATGAAGCAGGGTATGAAGATAGGTATAGTATGTTATCCCACGTTTGGTGGCAGTGGAGTATTGGCGACCGAACTGGGTATGGCACTTTCTGATAAGGGGTATGAGGTTCACTTTATCACCTACGAGCAACCAGTGCGCTTGAGTCAGAGTTTTCATCCCAATATTTACTTTCATGAGGTCAAGGTTCCGACTTACCCGTTGTTTGCCTTCCCTCCTTATGAAACTGCGCTTGCGAGTGCGATGGTCAACGTGATTTTGAACAATAATCTTGATTTGCTTCATCTTCATTATGCAATACCGCACGCATCAGCTGCATTTTTCGCACGGCAGATCTTAAAGAAGTCAGGCCGGGATATACCTTTCATTACCACTTTACATGGCACCGATATTACACTCGTAGGCAAAGACCCTACCTACGCTCCGGTTGTTACTTTTTCTATAAATGAAAGCGATGCCATTACCGCTGTATCAGAAAACCTCAAAGAAGAAACACTACGTTCCTTTAAGATAGAAAAAGAAATACATGTTATCCCCAACTTTGTTGACATCAAGCGCTTCCACCAAACCGACAAAGACCATTTTAAGCAAATGCTTGCCCCGGCAGGAGAGCGCATCTTGGTGCACGTGTCCAATTTCAGAGCGGTAAAGAGGGTAGAGGATGTGATCAAGATATTTTATAATGTAAAAAAGGAAATTCCATCCAAATTATTAATGATTGGCGATGGCCCTGAGCGTCAGAAGGTAGAAGACCTCGCAAGGGAGCTTGACATATACAGTGATATCAGATTTCTCGGTAAGCAAGAGCAGATAAGCGAAATACTTAGCATTTCAGATTTGTTCCTCTTGCCATCGGCTACAGAAAGCTTCGGGCTATCGGCACTGGAAGCAATGGCTTGCGGCGTACCCGTGATATCAACCAATGCAGGCGGGCTGCCCGAAATAAACCAACAAGGAAAGACCGGCTTCCTCAGTAATGTTGGTGACATTGAGGATATGTCGCGCCACGCTTTGCATATACTTAGTGACGACGACCAGCTCAAGCTTTTCAAAAAAGCTGCGATTGCGCAGGCTAAGAAATTTGAGAAGCAGCACATTATACCGATGTATGAAAAATTATATAGCGAAGTTGTGATGAAATGCAAGGTGAGTGAATAGGCTACAGCCTTATAATTTCACTGTTTCGTGGTGCATTTGCTCCAGAAAAAATATTCGATATTTTGAGTTGATAGGGGCTGTTTTTCTATCACATTTATATATTGCTATCTGTAAAACGTTGCGATTGTTCGTTGTGAAACCATTTTATAAATTTTGTCATTGTTCCTAACATTTTTTAACCTCCAACTTTCATTCCAAAATATTACTTTTGGCTTCTAATCTATTCCGATGGTACAAACAGATTATATAAGCGTTCCCTACGGTAAAACCGTACATGGCGAAGAAGAAATTGCAGCAGTCGTAAATGTATTGCGTACATCAACCCAAATGGGAAAGAATGTGCGTGAAATGGAAGACCGCATTGCAGCCCTTTATGATAAGAAAAATGGTATCATGGTGAACAGTGGTTCATCAGCACTCTATCTTGCTGCTGACCTTATGGACTATGAACCAGGTTCTGAAATCATAACACCTGCACTCACATTCAGTACAACCGTAGCTCCCATTATTAAAAAAGGCTGGGTTCCCGCCTTTATTGATGTGGAAGAAGGCACATACAACCTTGATGTAAATAAAGTTGAGGAAATGATAACGCCTAAAACAAAGGCGATGATTATTCCTAACCTGCTTGGTAACCTCCCAGACTGGAGAGCACTTCGTGAGCTGGCCGACAAACACAACCTGTTTGTGCTTGAAGACTCAGCTGACACGCTTGGTGCTGAAATCGACGGGAAGTCTTCAGGTCGTTTCACCGACATGAGCACAACCAGTTTTTATGGTTCCCACATCATTAACTGCGCCGGCAATGGCGGTATGCTTTGCGTAAACAACGAAGATCATTACAACCGCGGCCGCCTGCTCCGCAGCTGGGGGCGTAGTTCTTCACTTTTCGTAGAATCTGAGAAAATCGAGAACCGTTTCAATGTAGAAGTTGATGGTATTCCTTATGATGCAAAATTTGTGTTTGAAGAGCCGGGATACAATATTGAGCCTTCTGAAATGGGTGCAGCGTTCGGTCTTGTTCAGCTGAGCAAACTGAAGAGCAACATTGATACCCGCGAAAATAACTACGCTAAACTGAGAAACTATTTTCAGAATCACGAGGAGTATTTCATTTTACCAAAACAGTTGCCGAACTCACGCACAGGTTGGTTAGCATTTGCAGTAACAATTCGCGATACCGCGCCGTTCACTCGTCGCGACCTGCAGATATTCCTCGAGAAAAGGAATATCATGACCCGTACAGTATTTACCGGTAATATCCTTCGCCAGCCAGGTTTCAAAAACGTAAATTGCAAACGTGCTGCCGGCGGATATCCTGAATCGGATAAAGTTATGCGCGGTGGTATGTTGGTGGCTTGTCACCATGGCCTGAGCACTCCTCAGATTGACCATATTATTGATAGCGTGGGCGTATTTGTAAGCAATCTTAAAGGTTAGTATTTAATATTATTTTGTATTCAGCCGTTGC
>CAILMA010000382.1 GCA_903835145.1 uncultured Bacteroidota bacterium | reverse complement strand
GAATTAACACCATATGCCAACGGAGACGGAATATAAAAAGTCGCGTTTGCTCCTTTTTTCAGCAACATAACGCCTTCATCCCAACCTGGAATAACCTGGTGCATACCTACAGGGAATGAAAATGGAGTTTTATGATGGAAAGCAGAATCTTCGTTTGAATCGAAAGTAGTACCATTCAAAAGTTTACCAGTATAATTCATAGTTACTTTCTGGCCGGCTGTGATCGCTGCACCGGAACCTTCTTTTTTCACTACATAGTAAAGACCTGAAGCAGTTTTAGTTGGTTTCAAGCTGTTTTTTGCAAAATAATCCTGAAGTGCCTTATCATCGTCAGTCAACTGTTTTGCGGCTTTATCCTTGCTTTCTTTTTCGAAATCAGCTTTTGATTTTACTGACAACAATGAAAGGTTTAACACTACTTTGCTACCTTTCTTCAACCATGGCGGAAGAGGCTGCTGATTGTTCGGAGGCATTATTTTCAACAACGTATCGCAGGATATTTCAACAACGGCGCTATCTCCAGCTGACAACATTGGGAACACTGCCTGCCACTCACCTGGTTTCTGAGTTTCCTGCAAAGGCATCATTGGTGCTTTTCCGGGTTGATCAATCCATGAGTTCGCAAGGTGATAGGTATCACACTTAGCAACAATCTGAAATTCGATAATATCGCCTATTTCAGCTTTCTTGCCTGTTCCGTGTTTTACAATCTTATAGGCAACACCTTTAAGATTTTTGAAATCTGAAGAACCATTTTGGCATCCAATTGTGCCGAAAATTAGAGCGCTTGCTACCGCTACTGGTAAAATCCTTTTAATCATTGTTTATTTATTATTGGGGGTGAATATCCGACAAAATTTTCTTAAAATTTGCAATAGTTTCCTTAAAACTTGTTTTTGTGCGTCCGCCAGCTGCATTAAAGTGACCTCCGCCGTCAAAATGCTGCCTCGCAAATGAACTTACGTCAAAATTGCCTTTACTACGGAAAGACATTTTTACTTCGTCATTCCGCTCTGTAATTAACGTGGCAAACCTAATGTTACTTATGCTCAATGGATAATTTACAAGTCCCTCGCTATCCCCACTCTGCACATTAAAGATACCCATGTCTTTTTTCGACAAAGAAATAAGCGCTGAATTGTATTTATGGAACACTTCCATTTTTTCAATCAGAACATAACCTAAAAAGCGCATTCTGTTCTCGCTCCAGGAGTCGTAAATGTGTTCATGAATTTTTGAATGCTCCAAGCCATGCCGCATCAAATCGGCTATCATCATATGGACGCTCGCGCTGGTAACCGGGAACCGGAACGAACCGGTATCGGTTAATACCCCAGTATAAAGACACTCGGCAATATTGATATCAATTAACTTATTGTCGCCAAACAGATTAATGAAATCATACACCATCTCGCAGGTACTGCTTTTTTCAGGAATACTCATTCCATAATCCCAAACGGGCTTAGGAAAAAGATGGTGATCTATTAATATTTTGGGTTGAGTAGCGGCGGCAAGTGCAGACTCAAGGTGTTTTGTACGGCTGTAATCGTTGAAATCAAGACAAAAAATCAGTTCAGCCTCCTGAAGTGCTTTCAAAGATTCCTTTGGCTGCTCTTCATAATTCAG
>CAILMA010000381.1 GCA_903835145.1 uncultured Bacteroidota bacterium | reverse complement strand
TAACAACACCAGTTGCAGAAATCTTAGCAACTGTTGTGTCGGTTACACACCAACGACCACCGGCAGTAGCATCAGTAGCTACCATAGTATCGCCTGTGCAAAGTGCAGCTGAAGGAGCAACGATGCTATTAATTGCAATTTAAATAAAAGTATCTAAACGGTAAACTGAAGCGGTACCACAAGCTACGGCAGCAGTATAAGTAACGGTAACAACACCAGCAGCTCTGCCAGTAAGAACACCAGTGGAAGAAATGCATGCTATTGTAGTATCACTGCTCGACCATGTGCCGCTGGCAGTAGAGTCATGTAAAGTTGTAGTAGCACCAAGGCAGAACTTAGTAGCGCCAGTGATTGGGCGAACGGTAGACGTGCCAACAGTTATTACAAACCTCGCAGTATCTGTACCGCATGAGTTGGTATTAATATAAAGGATAGTATCGTTGCCATTATAAGCACCGGTTACCACACCTGCAGAAGACACAGTACCAGTAGTATCGAGGCTAACCCAGCTGGCACCAGAAACTGAATCAGTTAACGCTGTTGTGAAACCAACGCATACGTGAGTTGCACCATGGATAGCACCGGCAGTGGTCGTTCCTACTGTTACATTGAACGTTGTAGAGTCAGAACCGCAGGAATTTGTAACCTTATATTTAATTGTAGTAGTGCCTAAAGCTACACCATTAACAACACCACCCGATGTGATAGTGGCTGCTGCAGTGTTGCTGCTGCTCCAAGCGCCGCCTGTTACAGTGTCGCTGAGCGTGGTAGTACCGTGCAAGCAAACCAATGAAGCACCGGTGATAACACCAGGGCCTGGAATAGAATTTACAACCAGTGTTGCTGCCGTAGAAGGTGCAGAGGCGAAGGTATCAACAGCAAAAGCGCGGTATTGCATACCGTTCATTGCAGATGTTACAGCTGAAAGCCTTAGTGTATCGCGAGTTGCACCGCTAACAGTATCCCAAGTGGTACCGTCAGCTGATTTTTCCCAAACGTAAGTTGCAGCAGTGTCTGATGACATTACGGCAAACCAAGCTGAAGAACCGGCACAAACTGTGTCGTTTGCCGGATTCGACGTAATAGATGGACCTTGTGCTCTTGAAGCTCCAGCACAGAAAATAAAACACAGGGTAAGCAGGTGGAATAAGTAAAAAGATTTCTTCATTTCGGCAGATTTATTAAATTTTTGTGTTATACTTAGTGCAAGATACAACTAAGCATTTAAACCGCAAAATTAGTAATTGAAAACAGCTTTTGCAAATACGAACGGGGGTATCAATACATTTTAATATTTACACTATTTAAATCATACTCAAACGGTCAAAAAAAGGAAGCAGGGAATGGAAAAACCAGTCCCTGCTACACTCAAATATCTTATTCTGTCGGGCTTACTCTTTTACTAAACGCTGCGTCAACTTTTTACCCCCGCCAGATATTTCGACCATATAAACACCTGCGCTAAAACCATCCAATGATACATCAAATTTACCACCATTCGAAGCATTAAACTCCCGGGCCCGCACACATACCCCTGAAATATCTGTAATATTTAGTTTCAAATTCTGGTTTTCCATACCTATGACGCTGATTGTTACGTCGTTAGTTGCCGGGTTGGGCGTCAATGTTACTTTGAAGTCAGTTCGATTGGTGGAAGCAATATTGTCGTTTTCATTCATCTTAAGCTCAAAGCGACCATCTCCTTGAGATTTTGGGTCGTCGTTAACGGAAAATTTGTATTCTGTACCAGCATATAGTAGAACTGTCCTATTCAGGAAATTATCAATCAAGTATACCCTACCGCCCTCAGGCACAACAACAGATTCTGATTTGATGATATATTCCTGCATATATTCACTTGCTACACCCAATGGGATAATACGCTCGTTTCGGTATGGCCTGCAGTCAATTGATAGTTTTTGACTATCTGATGAAAGGCTGTAGAAATTAAATCCTGAGTAACCCAGCAATTTCCCGGCGTCGAAATTATCATCTTCCCGGTCTGTTGCAGCACTATTGAATTTGATACTCAGCATATCATAAGGATGATAATTTTCGTCATATATGGTAAGGTTGACGCCTTCGGGAACAGATTTTAACAACGTTGTATTAATAGTTGCTGATTTATTGGCTTCGGTAAAGTTGAGTGAATCATTATTGTGTGCGGCCCTTACCTGAAAACAAGTGTTTGCCTCAAGGTAATACGGTGTAGCAGAGATTGTTATCGCCTGAAACTGGCCAGCAATGCCAAGGTAGGGATTCCAGACATAGAATCCTGCCCCGGTGATGTTGCCTTTTATTTTTGCATTGTTGACTACAATGCCAATATCCACTGGCGATGGATAAGGATTGCCAATCATATTATAATCCTGATTTGCGCCAGTGCCTTTAGTGAGGGTAATTTTCTGGTTGCCCTGATTTACAGGTCCCCATGTAGCAACCGTAACAGGAGAAGGCACATCGGCATAGGTGAGCCCTTGCCCTTTTACTCCGCGAACGAATAAGCGAATGCCCTGGTAGCGATGAAGCCTGTTGCTATCAGCTGTACCGTATGCACTTGTAAATGCTTTCCAACCCGGATCCAGTGCCATTGCTGAGTTACCAACTGTTGGGTCGTAGCGATACACGGAAGGCGCATTGGTACCAGTGGTTGTAAAGCCATTCGCCATACCACCAAAACCAGTAACATCGATGTAGTTTTCCAGTTGGCTGAGCGGAATGTAGGAACTATAAGGGTGCGCCCAAAAACGATAGGCCCTGTGCCCTCCCCCAATGTATTGCATGATTTTAACATTACCCGAGATGGAGGCACCGGATGCTGGTATGGGGGTAATTCTGGCGTTGTGAATAGAATCAGATGCGAGTATGATACTATCGTTGGTGGCAAGGTTGCCCGCGGTTATGGTGAGGGTATTATTAATGGTAGCCGATGACCGACTCGCAACAGCAACTCCGTTCGGGTTATTTACATTTAAGTTATTTACAATGCCTGAGCCGTTTATTGTTTGAGCTGACGGCCCGTTTAAAACCACGCTACCTGCACCATCTATAGCCCCTGAGTTAGAAAAGCTACCGGCAACCTGAATAGAAGCTCCTGTATTCAACGTGAGGTGCGCGCCGGATTCCAACGTTAAATTGTTAGAGAATGCTCCTGTGGACGTGGGTACCGTTGGCGCGAATAATGTGCCTGCGGGGATGGTAACATTAACTGCATTGTCCGGCAGAACTTCGCAGGGCCAGTTAGCGGCGTCGTTCCAGTTTGTACTTGATGTCCCGAGCCATACACCAGAAGTCTGAATATTGAGCGGGAAGGATGCAATTGAAGTACCACACACATTGGACACTGTATATAACGCGGTATCGGCACCGGCAGAAATACCAGTTACCACGCCGCCCGTTATGGTTGCATGTGGATTTGACATGGTCCAGGTGCCGCCTGTGGTTGTGTCAATCAAGGGGTTTGGAAGACCGGTACAGAGGGCATTGTTGCCGGAAATAACGCCAGAAACGGGTTGCGCTGTCACCAATGTTGTATCAGTGGCGAAAACCGTGCCGCAGGTATTGGTGACGGTATATGCAATAATGGAAAGCCCGGGGGCAATACCAGTTACGCTACCTGTTGCACTTACCGTTGCGACTGTGGTATCGGAGCTTGTCCAGATGCCACCCGGAGCAGCATCGGCATAACTTATAGAAGTACCAACGCAAACGTTCCCGGTACGGGATATACTGCCTGAAACTGGAGCAGGTAGTACAGTAAAAGAATAGGACTGAGAACAAATGCCAGACAGATAAGAAATGACCGCTGCCCCGGCTGTTACGCCGGTAGTGACACCTGTTATTGCGTCAATAGTTGCTACTGCCGGTGCTGCACTTACCCAGGTACCGCCACCGACTGCATTGCTGAGTGTGGTACTAACTGTTTCGCATACGTTGGCAGCCCCGGTTATGGGAGCAGGAATAGAAGTAATGGTAACATTTAGACTCGCCTGGCAAGAGCCGATGGTGTAATAAAGATTTACATCGCCGTTTGCTGTTGCAGACAAGGAAGAACCGGATAGAACGGCTGTGCCGGAACCAGCCACGAGGCTCCAGGTCCCACCACCGATACTGTCAGAATACGACACATTGGTACCAAAGCAAATTTTTGATGGCCCGGAAATAGCTGCAGGCGCTATGTTTACGGTAACAGCTACAGAAACACCGCATGTACCGTAAGTATAAAACACGGTATCGAGCCCGGCAATGTTTCCGGTCAATAACCCTGATGTGGGGTCAACAATCGCTAATGAAGCGTTTGAACTGGTCCATAGACCG
>CAILMA010000380.1 GCA_903835145.1 uncultured Bacteroidota bacterium | reverse complement strand
GGGGCTTAGAGAAACATTGTTTTTACTGTACTACTACTAATATTTCGCCTCTACGAGGCCTAACATGAAGGATGAATTGTATCGAAACAAAAATTTCAGCATCGCATTATTTTTAAACACCGTAGGTGTGAAATGTTAGTAGTAATAATTAGTGATTATAATCGATAAGCTCCGTAGGAGCGGCATCATTGCGAATATTGAAAATGTCGCCCGGGCTTAGAGAATCGCTATGGTTATTTTACATCTACCAAAATTTTGCCTCTATGAGGCTTCGTTGAAGAATGATAGGTGTTATAACAAAAAAAGGCATTGGCATACTGGAAAACACCATAGGTGTGAAATGTTAGTAGTAATAATCAATAATTAGAATCGACAAGCTCCGTAGGAGCAGCATCAGTGCGAATATTGAATAAACTTGCTGTTCCCCAAAAACTAATACACCAAATCCTCATAAGCCGTTTGTAATTCGTTGTAAGCGTGGCGGCTGCCCTCCAATTTGGCCGCGGCCATGCCTTTTTCGTACCAGGCAATGGCGAGCTGTGTTTCACCAGCGCGCTCCAACAGTTTGCCTAAATGATAATAGGTGCCAATATAGTCGGGGCTGTCGGTAAGAATGGCTTCAAAAAGTACCCTGGCTTCCACATCATTTCCTTGCTTCACATATTCCAATGCCAGTGCATGCCGCAAAAAATTGTCCTTGGGCGATGCCTGTAGCATTTCTTTTACACGTTCCATTCTGTCCATGACACAAATATCGTAAAAGTCGGGAAGACGGAAGGTCGGGAAGTCCGTGATACGAGGGGACTGAATGGAAAGATCTGATGGATAACGTAACCATTAGCGAAAAAACTCTGTGAAACTCCTTGTAAAAACTCCTTTAACTCTGTGGCCGAACAGTAAATGCAAGCCCAATAAAGATTAGAACCCTGAATGGTGTGACACTCCGAAGGAGTCCTTTGGACAAGGGACGGTCAATAGCATTCCAGCCGCCGACTACCAAAAAACTCTTTGATACAACATCCGCTAAAATCTGCATTTTGTTCTCCTCCGTTCCCCTCATCCCTTTAGGCCCAAAGGGCTCCCAAGGAGGAGAGGGGGTAGGGGGTGAGGGTTTGGTAGTTTCTGTTATCTTTGCCACATGGATGCTAAAAAAGTAAGAGTGCGCTTTGCGCCATCGCCCACCGGGGGCCTGCATTTGGGCGGTGTACGCACCGTATTGTTCAACTATTTGTTTGCCAAACATTTTGGCGGTGATTTTATATTGCGCATTGAGGATACCGACCAAACCCGTTTTGTGGAGGGTGCTGAAGAATACATTTTTGACTGCCTTGAATGGTGCGGCCTTATGCCGGACGAAAGTGCCATACATGGCGGCCCCTATGGCCCTTACAGGCAAAGCGAAAGAAAGCCCTTATACTTGGAATATGCCGAACAATTAGTAAAACAGGGCCATGCCTATTATGCGTTTGACACGCCACAGGAGTTGGAGGAAATGCGCACTAAGTTTAAAACCAAGGAAAACCCATCCCCACAATACAACCATGAGCTGCGTGGGCAAATGCGTAACGCGCTTACTTTAAGTGATGCGGAGGTAGCCGATTTGCTGGCTGCAGGCACACCCTATGTTATCCGCATAAAAATGCCGGAGCATGAAGAAATAACATTTACCGATATGATTCGGGGCGAGGTGAGTTTTGACTCATCGCTATCCGATGACAAAGTATTGCTGAAGGCAGACGGCATGCCCACTTACCACTTAGCCGTTGTGATTGACGACTACCTGATGAAAATAACCCATGCCTTTCGCGGGGAAGAATGGCTGCCCAGCGCGCCAGCGCATGTATTGTTATGGAAATATTTATTTGGCTTGGAAAACATG
>CAILMA010000379.1 GCA_903835145.1 uncultured Bacteroidota bacterium | reverse complement strand
TGGCTCCTGTTCTCTGAAATCAAAAACACCCGAAACGCCTTGTTCTTCTTTTGCACTACAGGCTTGTTATATTTCACCCAGATATTGCCGTTTGTTTTCGGGCTTTTTACATGTCTTGCGCTTGATGTTTCCGGCACACTATCGGCGCCTGCAGTGCCCGGTAAGTCAAGGTACTTTGTCGCGTTGAAAAATCTGTTCACGTTGTTTATGCTCACAGCTCCTTTTATTGCTTTGGCCCGTTGGTTCACAGCCAAGGAGGGAGGGATGAAAATAACGCTGACCCATCATTTCTATCGTCTTGTGGAGCTGGTGCAGTTTAAATATATTGTTTGCATGGTGCACAGGGAGGCCGTGTTTGCGGCTATCGTGGGCATTGCGCTTGTAGCTGCCCTGAGTTTTGCAATTGGCTACCGTGTGCGCAATAGTTATAAAATTAGCAGGTACGATGGATTTATCTTTAGCCTTTTGTTTGTTCTTGTTGTCTATCTGTTTTTTCCTGAAGATTTTCTGGGCAGGGTAATACTAATAAGCATGAGGGTGCAACTATTTGTGTTGATAATGGGTGTGCTATGTGCTGCCTGCTACCTGCCACATGCCGCAAAAAATGCTATGGGATTTATCGTATTTTTTTGCTTCCTTATTTTGTCCTTTTACCGGTTTCAGGCCATGGGCAAGGCCTCTGATGCAGTGGCTGATATCACCAGTCTAACCGCTCATATAAAACCAACTTCCGTCGTTCTCCCCTTAGACTTTGCGCCAGAGGGCAGGGATGCCGAACATAAGGCAATTGCAGATGCCAACTTCATTTTTTGTCATGCTACCCATTACCTCGCAGGCGACAAGCCGCTCATTTTTTTAGATAACTACGAAGCCAATACCGGTTACTTCCCGCTGGTGTGGAAAGAAAACGTAAATCCATATAACCCGGCTATCAAATGCGGCCCCGGCTTTGAAGCTCCGGTTCCTTGCGCTAACATTGTTGGGTATGAACGGGCGACCGGGGTGAAAATTGACTACCTCATCTTGTGGTGTTTCAAACCTTCTCTATTGCAAGATCCCGGGTACCAGTATACGGCCGCACAGGTTCAAAATGGTTACCACCTTATTTTTACTTCTCCTTCTGGTCGTTCGCTCCTTTACGAACGGAATATCCCATAAACCACCTGAAGTATGTTTCGGCACAAGGCAATCTAAATCAGACCAACGCTTAGCAAAACGCGTTTTCAGGGAGAGACTTATCGGTTCACATTGTGTTCCTCAAACCCCGGATTGTTCTTTAACAGAAAATTAATAAAAAACTTGAAAATAATTTGGGTGCATTTCAAATGGGTGCATTTCAAATTGTCGCAGTTAAAAATTCGTAATTTTATGTAACTAAACCACAAAGTTATGACAAAGGAAGAATTGATTCAAAAAGTATCTGGCCGTTATGACGAGCTGCAGGCCTTGAATAAGCTGGATGATTTTTATGACTATGAGAAAGGTTTTGAAGACATTTGGATCGAGCTGGGGCGATCGGTATTGGAAGCTAACCTAGGAACGCCGCCTAAGGATCGGCGTAAAAAAAAACCTCACGAGGTTCGGAAAGATTAGCATTTC
>CAILMA010000378.1 GCA_903835145.1 uncultured Bacteroidota bacterium | reverse complement strand
GGATTGTAAGAAAAGACCAGCCCATTTTTATTCGTTCCAGATGCATGTCAGCACCATTTTACGCATATTCCAAGACATTTTTTGGCATGGAAATGGAGACCATCTGGTTCAATACCATCGTAATTTGGATAATGGTACTTTGCCTGTATGTAACGCTTTACTTCGATTGGCTTAGAAAGGCACTGGAGCGGAAAAAATAACTAAATCTCAATAAGCTGAAAGGTGAGGTCAACAAGGGAATTGTAATCCTGACCAGCCTCCATCATATCTTCATCATCAGTTTCATAGTGCCACAAGACAATGACGTCGCTTTTGCCCGATTTTTTCAATAATTCAAGTTTCCGTAAAATATCAAGCAGGCATTTTGATGAGCTGGTGTTGAAATATTCGAGTTGTATTTTTATTTCGGTTTTAGGCGTAGGCTGGGTGTTGTAGTTATCGAGCCAGAGTAATAATGGCTGATAAAAACCAAATGAATTTTCAGGTATTGATTTTCCGGATATCTCCAAAGCACCTGATTCAGCAAGGAATTTTACTGTTGGTGTTTTATTGCTTCCTTCTAATATTAGATTTTCCATTATATTTTTTGCTGATTTTTCTTAGTTGATTTTTGCTAAAAGGGTAAAAAAGGTGTGGTTGTCAGGTAGGGTGTCAAAATTGTATTCTATTTTGTTGCCTGACTTACGCGCTATATCTATTATGCCCAGCCCGGCACCGCCTTTATCAGACAGTTCAGTAGAGCCGAGTTTTTCAAGGTAATATGCTTTTAGCTCCACCGGATTCATTGCGTTTATCTTGTCTATCCGCTCCTGTAGTCCGCTTGCGTTTTCGGTGTGTATGAAGTTGCCAGTCAGTATGTTATAGCTGCTGTCTTCGCCCCGGCTTATCATGAAGATAGCACTGCCTGGCTGCTCACCAAGTAGCCCCCTGGAACTTTGCATGCCTTCCATGTGGTGATACATGTTTTGTAGGCACTCCACTAATACGTGATAAAATTTCTTTTTTCTTTTCTGGTCCTCATTTTCTATCTCCATCCGGGTTTCGATGATCTGATAGATAGAAGAGAGTAAATCTTTGGTTATATCTCCTTTGAAGGACAAAATGACATCATCCTTCTCCATGTTTAAATAAGTGTTGTACAGATTTATTTTTGCCATCAGGAGACCAGCTTTTATTTTTCAAATGTAAAACTAAATTTGGTATTTTAATATAGTTCTATGGAAAATAGAGCAGGCAAAAATATTTGAACTTGGCTTGTTGCCAAAAGCGCTGGCTACCAGCTGAGCTTATGTTTTTCTACGAGGTTATTTACTACGTGCATAAACCAATTTCCACTCTCTTCTTTTTGTTCCTCCGGTTTGCCGGGTTTCGAGAGTTCGAACGAAATGGAATTTTCTTTGTTCATATTTTCACTGCTTACAGTATAGGTAGTGCTTATTATTTCAAAGTCCTTATTCACTGGCTGGGCAACGAGTTTGTAGGAGCCCGGGGCTAACAGTACGGTCTTAACGGCTCCGCTCTTTAGTAGACCCTTGTTGGACCCATCAATGAGGATAGTACAATCACTATTTGTTTTTATATCCAGCGACAGTTTGTTGCCTGCATCTTTCTTCTGACCGACACAGGGTAGTGCCCCAGCCAGAAGTATAAAAATAATAAAGTGAATTAGCGTAAATCTCATAGTAATACCATTTAGACAACTATTTTTGG
>CAILMA010000377.1 GCA_903835145.1 uncultured Bacteroidota bacterium | reverse complement strand
GCGCAAAATTAATTTGATGTCATTATTCTTCCAACACGGACTTAGACGTTAGGATACAATAATGATACCAATAGTAGGTTGTTCGAAATCCTGTTTTACAAACCGATCGTAGTAGTTAACATACATTTGCATCTGCCCAATATCCTGGTGTTTCAATTTACCAATCTTCAAATCAACGAGTACAAAACATTTTAGTAACCTGTTGTACAATACAAGGTCCACAAAAAAATGCTCCTCGTCAAATGAAAAACGCACTTGTCTACCCTGAAATAGAAAGCCCCTCCCCAACTCCAGCAGAAAGTGCTCTATTTTATTAATGATTGCGGTCTCAAGATCTGTTTCGGTATAATCTGATTTTTCATCGAGTCCAAGAAAATCAAGAATATATGGCGTTTTCAAAACGTCCTCGGGCTTTTCAATTATCTGACCTTTCACAGCCAGCTGTTTTACCTTCTTTTTGTCCTTACTCAGCGATAGCCGTTCAAAAAGACCGCTATCTATTTGCCTTTGTAATTCTCTTACACTCCAGTTCCCTGCTGTTGCCTCTATTTCATAGAAAGAACGCTCCCCGGTTGTTTCAATCCTACTTAGAATTACATAGTGCGACCAAGATAAAGTGAAGTAATCTGCAAATGATTTTCTTGACTTGATAGCCGGTTTTACGGATATCTTCAATTCCCCAGACACTGTCTGAGGAATTACATTTTTTTCTAATTCCTCAGACGCTGTCTGGGGAATTAACACGGGGATTTTTTTATTCAAAAATGCAATATAGAAAGACCTCATCTGCTCCAGATTTGTAGTAGAAAACCCTTTGCCAAATTCTTTAGTAAGCTTCTTACTAAGCGCAACAATCGTTTCTTTCCCATAGGTTGCCTTGACGTTGCCGCTCTGTTCGTGATCAACGATTAGACGCCCAATCTGGTAATAAGTAAACACCATTACACTGTTTGTTTGCCTTACTACCTGTTGCCTTGCAGCGTTCACCAAATCAATTGCCTGTCTGATAAACAAGTCGACCCCTTTTGTTGTTTTTGGCTTTGCTTTTTCCATAAAAGTGCATTTTAGGCCTCTGATTAAAATGCAATATAGTCCACTTTTTGAAAAATATTTACCAAACGATACACCTATTGAAATCGGAAAATAAACGGCCTAAAACAATGCGAAATTTTAGCGTTGTACCCAGGGTTCCAGCGCATCAGCAAGCTTTCTGTCATTGCCGAGGCGTGGTACTTTATTCTGCCCGCCCAACTTACCAATTGACTTCATGTATTCGATGAATGAATTCTTCTTCATCACCGATATTTTCAGCGTCTGTAAGATACTGCCATTTATAAGGTCGTCGTAGTAGATGTTTTTGGCCCGGAGGTAGTTATTAAGTGTTGTGGCAAATGCTGTAATATCAGCCGGAGGTGTCTCAAATTCTATGAACCACTCATGGTAAGGCTTTCCATCATTCACCTGAATTTTTGGCGCAATAGTAAACTCTATTATTCGCACACCGCAGTCTGCAGATGCATTCTTTATGGCATACTCTACCTCCTCGCCTATCACGTGCTCGCCAAAGGCAGAGATGAAATGTTTTATGCGACCAGTTACAACCAGCCTATAGGGTTCGGTACTTAAAAAGCGTACAGTATCCCCAATATTATAGGCCCACAAACCTGCGTTGGTCGATACGATTAAAGCATAGTTCACGCCTGTCTTTATCTCAGAGAGATTGAGTCTTGTGGGATGCTCAGAATGAATCTCGCTGGCCGGAATAAATTCAAAATACATGCCCGCATTAGTGTTGAGCAGCAGGCCTTCTTTGCCCGGCAAATCCTGAAACGCAAAAAAACCTTCGGAGGCAGGAAATGTTTCAATCATATCCACATGACCACCCAGGCTATCCAGCAGCTTGGCTTTATACGGTTCAAAGTTTACGCCACCATGTACTATTACCTGAAGCTCAGGGAAAAGTTCCTTTATTTTTTTGCCTTCTTTACGTGCACTCAACCAGTCGAAATACATTTGCATCCAGGGTGGTATTCCACTTATGAGCGTCATATTTTCCGGCATGGTTTCTTCTACAATCTTACCAAGCTTTGTCTCCCAGTCTTCAATGCAATTTGTTTCGTAAGAAGGCAGCTGGTTGCTGCGCAGGTAACGGGGTACAAAATGATTTACAATACCACTTAATCTGCCAGTGGGTATACCCCCAACACGCTCCATTTCCGGCGAACCCGAAAGAAAAATCATCTTACCATCCGCGAAGTCGGAATTGCCTGTTTCTGCCATATAACACAGCAGTGCATTTCGGGCTCCGTTTATGTGATTGGGTATCGATTCTTTAGAAATAGGTATGTACTTCGCACCACTGGTTGTGCCGGATGTTTTAGCCAGATAAATTGGTTTCCCCTTCCACAAAATATTCAGCTCACCATTCTTTACCCGGTCTATGTATTCTGCCATTGCTTCATAGTCGCGCACTGGCACAGCAGCTTTAAAATCGGTATAGTTTTTAATGTTGCTGAATTGGTGTGCCTTTCCGAAAACCGTTGTGGCTGCGGCTTTCAACAGATATTGCAAAATAGCTTCCTGATCCGCGAGGGCAGTCATCATGGATTTCCGCACGCGGGTATGAATGATGGATGCGTAAGGCCTGGCAAGGAAAGATTTGATATTCATAAGGGGCCCGAAATTACCCCAAAGTTATTACTTATTACTTTTGTGTTGCCTGACAATAATTCTAAAAAAAAATACTAAAAAGGTGCAACCAGAAATAATGGGTAAAATAAAGGCTTCTCTAAGGCCGGTTTTGCCCTTCAGCTATGCGTAAATTAGTCTTTTTTCTAAAAAAGTGTGAAAAAATGCATGGGAATTAACAAATTTTATTGTTTGCAATAAAAATCTGTATTACCTTTGCGAAAATATTTTAGGTTTATCATGTTTGTAATTGTAAATATTGCGGGTCAACAATTTAAGGTTAAGAAGAACGACGAATTGTTTGTACACCGCCTTGAAGGCAACGCTGGAGACAAAATAGAGTTTTCGGATATTCTGATGGTTAGCAACGAAGGTAACATCACATTTTCAAATTCAACTTCAAAAGTTCACGCTGAGATCATAGATCATCTGAAAGGCGATAAAGTGATCGTTTTTAAGAAAAAGCGTCGTAAGGGCTATATGAAGAAGAATGGTCATCGCCAGTCTTTGACTAAAATCAAAATAAACGAAATAGCATAATTATTAACTTCAAAATAGTAAGTACAAGAAATGGCACATAAAAAAGGTGAAGGTAGTGTAAGGAACGGACGCGATTCACACAGTAAAAGATTAGGAGTAAAAATTTTTGGCGGCCAGCCAGCAATCAATGGTAACATCATCATCCGTCAAAGGGGTACTGTTTACCATCCGGGTACTAATGTAGGTCTTGGTAAAGACTTTACAATATTCGCATTGACTGACGGTATCGTTGAATTCAGGAAAACACGCAACAAAACATTAGTTTCTATAAAAGAAGTTAACGAAATCGCACAGGCCTAACCCCCAATTGCGATTTTGCCATAAAGATTTTTGTTTAACCCTTAAATTCACAAGTTATGGCAACAGCAAAGAAGGCAGCAGCACCCGCGAAAAAAGCAGCGGCACCTGCAAAAAAAGCAGCAGCTCCAGCGAAAAAAGCAGCAGCAGCTCCAGTAAAAGCTGAAGAAGTTCCGGCTAAAAAAGCGGCAGCTCCAGCTAAGAAAGCAGCAGCTCCAGCGAAAGCGGCGGCTCCAGCAAAAAAAGCAGCACCTGCTAAGAAAGCAGCAGCACCCGCGAAAAAAGCGGCGGCTCCGGCTAAGGCAGCAGCACCTGCGAAAAAAGCAGCAGCTCCGGCTAAGAAAGCGGCAGCAGCTCCGGCTAAGGCAGCAGCACCCGCTAAAAAAGCGGCGGCTCCAGCTAAGAAAGCGGCAGCAGCTCCGGCTAAAGCAGCAGCACCCGCTAAAAAAGCGGCAGCCAAAAAGGAAGCAGCTCCAAAAGCAGCGGCTCCAAAAGCAGCCCCTGCTAAAAAGAATGCTGCCCCTAAAAAGACAGCCGCTAAAAAGTAAAAATGATTTTTTAGCAAATTTCACAAAAGAGACTGTATCATTACAGCCTCTTTTTTTGCTTATACCTGCTCTGTCGCTTCCCCCATTTTAGACGCCAGTCGGTAGGTCGGAGCGTCTATTAAGCCTGCTCCCATTTTCGAAATCAAGCTTATTGCAATTTAAATATGTTTTTTATCGGTAAGGCCCGTATCACTCCGGTCCTTATTGGCACCTATTTGAATTATTTTAAACAAACTTTATACTTGTAACGTCCTTTTGGTTTTTCTGTTCTGGCTTTTGACGGCTTAAATACATACCTTTGCACACTTATTTTCAAGTATTTCATGGATCGTAATCAAGTTATAGGTTTTGGGTTGCTGGCATTGTTACTTATTGGATATATCAGCTACAACCAATATGAGCAGAAGACATACATGGAGCAGAAAAGAACTGACTCCGTTGCAAAAGCCCGCTTGCACCCGGTAAAAGCAGATAGCATAGTAGCACCAGTTGCCACGGTGCCAGACTCTGCTACCGAAGCACTGAAAAAACTGCAACCAGCCGCATACAACGGGGTGGCTCAGACAGTTACTCTTGAAAACAAAAAATTATCACTTCAGTTTACCACGAAGGGTGCCTACCCCACTGCGGCTTCGCTAAAAGCATTCAAAACTTACAAGCAAAAAGAACTGTTCCTTTTTAATGGCAACGGCAATTTCCTGAATGCTATTTTGCCTATTGATAACGGTCGTGCTACCGAAAGCCTTTACTTCACCCATACACATAGGGATGAAGCCGATGGTGGTCAAACAATCGACTTCTCAGGTGATTTAGGCGGAGGCAAGAAAGTAGATATCATCTACACCCTGCCGGCCGACGATTACATGATGCAATGCAACGTGGTGCTTACCGGTATGGCCAGCCAGAGTTTAAAACTCGACTGGCAAACAATGGCGCTGCACTCTGAAAAAGATATTGCAAATGAGCGATTGAACTCGCAGGTATATTACCGTTTTAAAGATGGCGACAACGACTATTTTACAATAAGGCCAAACGAAGAAAAAAACCACCAGAGCGATGCTCCAACCGCTTGGGTAGGGTTCAGGAAACAGTATTTCAGCACGGTGCTTATTGCCGACGACGGCTTTAGCAAGATGAACGTTAAAGGTATGAGCAAGACTGAAGACAGCAATGTTGTTGCCTTTAATCATTCTGAACTTGTGCTACCTCTTAAACCAGGCAATAACAGCGTAACCGGCTCTATGAAATGGTATATAGGCCCTAATGACTTCAATACGCTTAAAGCCTATAAAATAGGACTCGATGATATGGTACCGCTCGGTACCGGTATTTTCTACTTTGTAAAATACATCAACCGCTGGGCTTTAATTCCGATATTCTACTTCCTTGCAGGTTTTATAAGTAATTATGCTATTATCATCATGCTCATGACGGTTTTTATTCGTCTTATACTTTCGTTCTTTACTTACAAAAGCTACCTGTCATCTGCCAAGATGAGAGTATTGAAGCCAGAGCTTGATGAGCTTAGGGCGAAAATAGGCGACGACCAGCAG
>CAILMA010000376.1 GCA_903835145.1 uncultured Bacteroidota bacterium | reverse complement strand
GACTCTTGCGGCGAGTGCCCGGGTTGCCGCAAAGTGGGCCGGATGGAACACGCCGATTTGCACCTTGCATTCCCGACAATACCGCCGAAATCGGGGGTGAAGGGGATGAGCCGGCTTTACATGCCGGAGTTCCGGGAATTTGTGAAACAAAGCCCCTACGGTACTACTTATGACTGGCTGCAACACATAAATGCAGAAAATAAACAAGGGAACATAGTGGCGGAGGAATGCCGCGAAATTATAGATGTCCTTAACCTGCGCTCGTATGAGGGTGGCAAAAAGGTGCAGCTGATATGGCGCCCGGAGTACCTGAAAAAGGAAGGTAATATATTACTCAAGCTTATAGAGGAGCCGCCGCAGGACACCATCATTATTTTTATAGCTGAAGACCTGGAGGATATTTTATCAACCATAAAATCGAGGACCCAGACAGTGAGGCTCGCGCCAATAAATCCGCAGGATATAGCGCAGGCACTGGCTGCCCGGTCGCTTACCGACCCAACGCGCGCTGCCCAGATAGCCCATATAGCTATGGGTAGCTACACAGAGGCACTGAGGCTGGTGCGCAGCACCGACAATGATTTGTTCCCGGGGGTAAAAGACCTGTTCAATCATATATTTACAAACAATGGAATCGGGATGCTGAAGTTTGCAGAGGATTGGTCGAAGTCGGGGCGCGAACAGCAGAAAAACTTTTTGCACTATATTATTCAGTTGCTGGAGCAGGCAATACGTGCCCGCTATACACCCGATACGCCGCTTGCACTGCCCGATGCTGAGGCTCAGTTTGTAAAACGCCTGGCGGGTACCAAGACGAGTTTTGATGCATTTAGCAAGCTTATAGATGCTATTACCAACACTATGTTTTATATAGAGCGCAATGCACACTCCAAGACCCAGCTCCATGCTCTGGCGATAAGGATGCATTATATCATAACGAATAAGCCCATGCCGGAATAATAGAATTTCCTTTATATTTCAATTGTTTACTACCCCGCACCATACAATCAATGCAGTATAGTGCGGGGTATTTTATACTTTGTGGTTCAAAAAACAAAGCACATTGTCAACAAACGTTGCCAGATTAGATAAGGGCCTTTCGCTAACCCAGGCTACGGCAATCAACATGATAGACATGGTGGGTATTGGTCCGTTTGTAACCATATCCATTATAGTTGGTGCCATGCATGGTCCGGTGAGTATTCTGGCCTGGTTGCTGGGGGCATTGCTTGCCTTTATGGATGGTATGGTTTGGGCAGAGCTTGGCGCAAAGTGGCCGGAGGCAGGCGGTAGCTATGTTTTTCTGAAAAAGCTTTACGGGCCACTGAAGATAGGTCCGCTGATGGCATTCCTTTTTATATGGCAGACAACTATACAAGCGCCGCTGGTAATTGCAAGCGGGGCCATAGGGTTTGCAAAGTATTTTTCGTTCCTGGTGCCGCTTACGGATATCCAAAAGAAGGTAGTAAGTGGCGGGCTGGTGATACTGCTTGTGGCGCTGCTCTACCGTAATATTAAAAGCATAGGGAAGATATCTGTTGTGCTGTGGTTTGTAACAGGAGGTACCATACTCTGGCTTATTTTTTCGGGGTTTGGGGCATTTGATGCCTCGCGGGCATTCAACTGGAAGATAGAGGGATTTGACACCAGTACCTTGTTTTACGTGGCGCTTGGGCAGGCTTCGCTCAGTTCGGTTTACAGTTACTTAGGGTACTACAATGTTTGTCACCTCGGTGCCGAGATAAAGAATCCTGCAAGGAACATTCCCCGCAGCATACTTATTTCCATCGCGGGTATTGCTGTTCTTTACCTGGGTATGCAAACTATGATACTTGGCGTACTGCCATGGCAAACGATAAAGGGCTCAGAGTTTGTGGCAAGTCTGTATTTTGAGACTATTTATAAGAGTCATTTTGTGGGCCAGGTTGCAACGTGTCTTATCCTTGTTATTGCAGCAGCGTCGCTGTTTTCGGCCATTTTGGGTTACTCCAGAATCCCATTTGCGGCAGCGCAGAACGGCGACTTTTTCGCGATATTTGGCAGAGTGCATAAAAAGCACAATTTCCCGCATGTTTCGTTGCTGGCCATCGGGTTTGCAGGCTTTGTATTCAGCCTTTTGTTCAAACTTAAAGACGTGATTACGGCAATACTCATGATGCGTATTCTCATCCAGTTTACATCGCAGGCAGTGGGGCTTATTATATGGCATTACCGGGCACCCGGTGAGGAGCG
Source organism: uncultured Bacteroidota bacterium (assembly GCA_903835145.1). GTDB lineage: Bacteria > Bacteroidota > Bacteroidia > Chitinophagales > Chitinophagaceae > Flavipsychrobacter. The sequence goes on along the minus strand of CAILMA010000376.1, from coordinate 2,365 downwards.
GCCCTACAAAATGCCATTGTTCCCCATACCGGCTGTACTCAGTATTATTATCTGGATGTTCCTTTTTTGCTCCAGCGATAGTATGTTTATCCTTGGTGCGCTGGGTATAATAGGCACTGGTGTCGTAGCTTATTTGATAAGGGAATATTTGCGCGGGGCGAAAGTTGCTTAGGCAGTTTCCTCTGCATCGTCTTTGTGGCGCATGGTGCGCCTGCTGCCGTCATAGAGTTCAAATTCCAGCATGCGGCAATCGATGGTACTGGTGTAAAACTCCACCCGTCTTTTTGCTTTGAGTCCTATTTTTTTCGCCAGTTCGGGGTTGCCGGTAAAGATGTAGCCGAAGTAGCCGCCACATTTTTTCTTCATGAAATCGCCGATGCGGGCGTAGGTAGCTTGTAGTTCGCTTTCCTCACCGAGGCGCTCGCCATATTCTGGATTCATGAACATGATGCCCTTTCCATCAACAGGAACTTCGGTGGCTTCAAAATCGCAAACGCTGAATTTAATAAGCTTGGCAACACCCGCTGCCACAGCATTTTTGCGGGCATTGGTTATGGCTATATCGCTAATATCGGTAGCTACTATGGTAAGGCCGGGTACGTCAATGATTTGCTGATCCAGTTTTTCCATTTCCTGTAGGTACACTTCATTGTCGTAGCCGGTAAGGTGCATGAAAGCATAGTTGATCCTGAAGAGTCCCGGGCGTGTATTTGTAGCAATAAGCGCCGCTTCAATAGCCAGTGTTCCGCTGCCGCACATAGGGTTTATAAAGGGTGATTTGCGGTCCCAGCGGGTAGCCATAATGGTGGCAGCAGCAAGTGCTTCCAGCATGGGAGCGCGGCCGGGTATTTTGCGGTAGCCGTGGCGTGCAAGGCTATCGCCTGAGGTATCAATAAAAACTTCCGCCTGCTCATTTTTCCAGAACAGGTGAATGACTGCGCCTGTCAGGTCGGCGCCTGTAGATGGGCGGGTGCCTCTTACTTTGCGCAGCCGGTCAACAATAGCATCCTTCACCCTGAGGTTAGCGAACATACTGTTGTTGATGGTAGGGTTGAGTACATTGCTGGTTACAGAAAAGTAGCCTGGGTCGGGCAGTATGTTTTCCCATGGGTAGTCTTCAAGGTTTTTGTAGACATCATCGGGGTGGTTGGCTATGAATTGTTTAATGCTGTAGAGCACCTGGCTCGCGCACCTCAGGTTCAGGTTGAGTTTAATGCAGTCATTCAGGCTTGCCTTCAGCCTTACGCCAGTTACAAATGATTCTTCAATGGCGAATCCCAATTCTTTTACTTCCTGCTCCAGGTAGGGCATTATGCGTTTGTGGCAGGTAATGGTAACCGGCGCCGGGGTAGTGAATACTGACATATAGGGGGTAAAGGTAGCAGTAAACGGGCAAGGATTGAATTTATGCTTGAAAACGGTTAGCGAAAAATTTGGTTTCGTCGCTCTAAAGCAATTCTACCGCTGATCCTGTTTTATTTTTTGCTGATCAGGCTAACAAATGGATTGCGGAGATTTTTGTACTCCATCAGGTCGACTTTTACACTACCGATAAGTATTGGGCTTTCAATGCGGAGCGGAATATGGTTCTTATCATCGCTCACCCACACCGTCATTTTGTCGCCATCTTTAAAAATAGTGCCTTTTATGAGCAGGGGCTTGATTTTTATAGAATTGAAGGTGCCCATTTTAGTCGTAATTTCTTCCTTGCCTATATACTTGATGTAGAGGTTATACACCTGATTATCCAGGAACATGCTGAAAGGAATTTTATCGCCGGGGCTGTACTTATCGTAGTCAATATTACGGGCAAAGTAAATGGCTGAAAGCACATCCTGTGTACCCTTGGGTATGTTGTAGATCTTCTTATCAGAAACAACCTGACATGCGGCGTGATCGAACGTGATGTCGTTGTTAAATTTCAATCCACCTTCGTTTACATTGCGGACAAATTTAACCGGCAAGAGCGTTTCCTTGTCAATAAACGTTTCATATTTATCGCGCACTTTGTAGAAATACTCGAAGGAACTTGCGGTTTCTCCGGTACCTGTGATGTGGTAAGTGTTGTGGCCGTGGTAGTTTTCAGAGGTTACGTTAAACTCTGCGCTGCCGGAGTTTATCCAGATGAAGCTCATGTTATAGTACACTTTGAAATTCAGTTGTTCCCCTTCGGAAAAGCTGTAATTTTTTGCGCTACAGAAATTGTTTTGGTTTTGAGCAGCAGCATTTAACTGAAATAAAAGAAAGCAAAACCATATTAAAAGGCCTCTTGGTGTAATTAAATCCCGATTTACTATTTTCATAAAATCAAATTCCGAAAGCAATCATTAAAACAGCATAATTTTAATAATTGCTTTATTCATCG
>CAILMA010000375.1 GCA_903835145.1 uncultured Bacteroidota bacterium | reverse complement strand
TGGTCTCCAATTTTGCAAGCATTAGGGTGGCAAAAAATAATCGCATTATAAAACACGCCCCAAAAACCGCAAATAAAAAATTGACTCAAACACGACAATAAGCCTTGCCCAGTTTTATGAATATGTCGGGCAGATGTGTATTTTTACGAACTTGTAACGCTGAAAAAGCTACACGAACCATATAAAACTTAACCACATGAGAAAGATAATTTCATTGATGCACATGTCGCTTGACGGCTTTGTAGCAGGCCCGAACAGGGAAATGAACTGGATAAAAGTAGACCAGGAAATTTTTGATTTTATAGGTAAGCGCATTGGCGAAAGCGACACAGCGCTATATGGCCGTGTGACGTATAACATGATGGAAGGCTACTGGCCTACCGCTGGCGACAAACCCAACGCTTCAAAGCATGATATTGAACACTCAAAGTGGTACAGCAATGTGCACAAAATTGTACTCTCAAAAACAATGCATGGCGCGACTTTACCCAACACAGAAATCATCAGCGACAACCTTGCAGAACGCATAAATGAATTGAAACAATCAGGCCAGGGCGGCGGCAAGGAGATCTTGCTTTTTGGTAGCCCATCAGCCACACACGCACTTATGCAGCAGAACCTGATAGACGGCTACTGGCTATTTGTCAACCCCATCCTGCTCGGCCAGGGTATTCCCATGTTTGTAAACATCCAGGACAAAACAAACCTAAACCTCATCCATACCCGCCAATTCGCCTGCGGCGTAACGGAGCTGAATTATGTGTTGGAGCGGTAATACGACGAAACCGTTGTAGCTATTTTTTTGCTTGTTTCTCCGTCGTTGAATACATCATGTGGAAACGGAACAGAACGGTCTTGCAAGCCGCGCGATTGACTCATTCTTCCCGCAATGCTCTTACCTTTTGCTCAATCTCCTGACATGTCATTTTGTTGGTTATTTTTTTACGCATAGCCACAAAAACAGGTGCTGGATTTATACCTCCCTGATGCCCCACGCCATTGTGCGTTAAAGAGGATTTAATGCTGCTTTTCTTATTTGGCTTGCCCTGTCCCAGCAAATGCTCTATGGCGTCGAGCAAAGCTTCATTTTTTAGCATTATCACCTCTTCAATAACATGTATTTTTCTTGCCTCTGAAACCATAACGGTGCATTTTATCAATATTCATCGTGATAGGGACTTGATTTAATTATCAACCGTGAGCTGTACTTTTTCCTGAATTTTTTATCATAGTTCTGAATCTCAGTAGATGACATGGGACTTCTTGTACAAATAATGTAACTTATCTTTTTGTGTTTCCTGGCGTCTGAACTTAATAAGGCTATGGTCTGTTCAATTTGCTTAATTGCATGAGGCAAATCTTGACCTTTAAGTTCAATATAAATCTCCAAATCTTTTGCCAGATGCAAATAATCACACCTGATACCCTCTGTGATTTCGCAGCCATCCACCTTGATTTTGGTTGAAGACACACGGTCTTTGTTTGTCAGTCTCAATATACTTTTCTCTTCCTGAAAAACAAACACAGTGTTCGACGAAGTAGTTCTGCAATCCTTCATATCAAAATTCAATATCTAATAAGTCGCCAAATTCCTTTGCAATTTCATTGGAAATGCTGTCGAGCACTGTTTGGGAAATGAGTTTAGTTTCTTCATCCATCATATTTTGAACACGGCCGGCATTCAATGAGTATGCAGCGAATAAATCAGGATGAATTTGTTCATCTTTTGGTATCACATTAGCGACCAATTTTGCCTTTTTGGGTTTAATTCGGGACAATTGTCCAGCCTCTAATAAATTATTGAATGACGCTAAGATATATGGGCTATGTGTTGTAACTATAATTTGAAATTTTGACTCCTTATTGTTAAAAACTTTTGCAAGCAATTGAACAATTCGCTTTTGAGCCACTGGAAACAAATGAGCCTCGGGCTCCTCTATATAAATAGTTGCCCCGCCAGCTGCGAAGCCAATTTTATTCATTACAGCCAAAATTATCATTAAGGGAAGCGTCTCTTGTTGGCCAGAGGAAGCATTTGATAAATTAACTCTTCTGTGATCAGAATGAATTAGGTAATCCTTGTCTTTTTCCCGTTTATAGCTGCTATTTAAAATGCTAGAAATATTATTAGCGAAACTACTTTCATTATTTCTTATGTGAACATCTTCATATAAGCCCTTGAAATTTTCATAAAATGATCCAAATTCAACTAAGAAAGGATCCAAAGATCGATTGTCGCTCAAAAATGAAAAAATACTCCTTTGAACATTTGCGAAAAAACTGCGACCAGCAGGAATGAAAAACTGGTTGTAACTGGTCATTGGCGAAAATTTTGCACTAAAAAAGCTTCTTAGCTTTCGTTCTATATTAAACCTTGACTGAAAAGACGACAATTTATCATCACTAGTTATTGCCTTTTTCTCTTCATTGTACAATGTTCTCAAGTCATCAATCACGGTTTTTAATGAAGTTGACGAAATTATATTGATAGAATTTCTTTGCTTGATGATTTTTATTTCAACATCATCGGACAAATAACTAACTCGGAAATTTTCCTTTGGCCAAGATTCCTTTGGAAAATAGGTAATGAATTTTTCTTTTTGTTGCCGATCATATTCCATTTGCGTCTCCCCAGAAACAATGCTATCTATAATATCGCTAATGTATCTTTTGATAAAATAAAGTAGTTTAATTGAAACACTTTTGCCTGATGCCTGAGGACCAATCAGCACTGTAATTGACTTGAACTCAAACTCCATTTCTTCAATGCCGGCGAAATTGTGAATTTTTAAAAGTTCCATTGCTTTACTCTTTTGACAAATGTAGTTGTTTCAGAGAAATAAACTATTTCTGTTGGACCAATAACGACCATGCCATCGCCCACCACTCCGCCCTTTAAAACCCCTCACTTCCCCTTCCCCCTCGGCAGCAAAAAAGGTTCCAGCCAATTGTCGAGGTGGGCAAAGCGAATGAGTTTGTAGGCGGCGAGGATTGAGGGGAAAACGGCTGTGGTATGGAGCGCCAGCAGGTTTTTTATGTGATTCGGTACAAGTAGGGCCTGCACTTGCAGCATAAGCCGGTAACGCATGGGGCGGAGGTGTTTTTTATACTGAGTAAAAAGATCGGGGGTGTACTTGCTCACGGCCAGATCTTGGTGCATGTGGGCCTCCCGGCAGGGCAGCCAAAGCTGGTAAGTTTCGGGCAGCCCGGTAAGCCCCATCCGTGCCCCCATGCGGTAAAAGACACTATAAATTTCTTCTTTTTCAGCCTCTGTAAGTTGCCGCTCCAGCAGCTCAAATGACTTTATGGAATAGTCCATCAGCATAAACAGCACATCGCGGTAAGCCCATTCAGGTATGGTGGCATTTCTTGCAGTTTCTACGCCCTTGTGTATAGCGGTTATGGTATCTATCGCCTTTAGTGCCTCGGCTTCCGGCGCAAAAATGATGCGCTTTGCATAGCCAAGGGTGGAGTAGAGCCTGCCAATAGGGTCGGCAGGAAGCCGGCCGGTAAAATACAGCCAGTCCACAGCCTTATTGAGTGAGAACTCAGCTGCAGCACCGGCAAAGATGAACAATACCATATCGGTGCGGCTCCATATTTTACGCACCACTGAGCCCGGAGTTACAAAAAAGGTGTTGTTCATAGTGGTGGTATCTGAAGTTGTTGACGAATATCCTCAGCTGGCTGTGGCAACATGCCAAACCAGTCAACCCCGCCCAGCCGCGGCGTAGCCAGCCCCCGGCGGTAGGCTTTCCTGAATGCGGCATGGTATTCCGGCATTATAACAAAGGTAACCAATACGGTAATGAGCACCGGGAAAGACCGCTGCCCGTTGCCATAAAAGAAGTACTGCAGGCTTGCCTCACCCTCCTCTGTGGCAGGGTAGCCCAGCAGCGCATGCTTTATGTCGTGCGACTCATAGTCGGGCAGCAAGTGCAGGTTGTGACGGTGCAGGAACTGCAGCAGCAGCGCCCCGCCTGAGCTATCTGGCATCTCCCCCAGCTGCGCAGTGTTATAGGGGAACTTCTTTACCTGCTGCAGCAACCTTATGGCGGGCAGTGCTACGCTGTGTGTGCAAAATACGAGGAGTGCACATCTCCACTTTTTGAGCAAGGCTATCATATTTCAGCAATTGAGTGTATTGGTTTATGACAAATAAGCACGCTGAGCAAGGTCGCCGGAACCGCCACAGCTGCAAGTGCGGTAATCAGACATGCGGGCCCCAGCAGGTAGGCCAGCCCGAAAGAACACAGGCCCGTGCAAAGCGGCATCACCAGTAACGAAAGCCACAATGCCCGGTTGCCACTAACGCCGCGAGCCTTCAGAACACGGAGCCAAAGACTGAACAGCAAGAGCGCAGGTAAGCCAAAAAAGACAGCAAATGGCATGGCCAGGAGCATGTCGGGTGTGCCATAGTAAACACAGAACGTTAACAAAATGCCGAGATAAATTGCTTGTGCGAGGCACCAGACTTTAGATGCTATCATTGAAAGTGCTTTTAAATACAAAGTGAACTGGTCAAAAAATAAACCCTTTCGGGTATGCGTTGCTTCCAATCCTTCAAGTCAAATTAAAAGCACTTTGCAGTACAAAGCTAATGGCTTGTTTTTTACCAGCAAAATTTATTTGATAAAATATTGTGAAAGTGCCCTAAGTGAATCATTCGTTGTTGCTTTGTAGTGATGCTTACTTGCAAAAATTTGCAACCACCGTATTAAGGATATAAAATGCTTTGTACATTTGTATAAACGCTGTTGCTATGCAATTCTCTGATCTTGACCTAAACAAATCCTACACCTACGCCGACTACCTTAAATGGCAGTTTGA
>CAILMA010000374.1 GCA_903835145.1 uncultured Bacteroidota bacterium | reverse complement strand
CCTGAAGCAAAATATTCTAACGAAAAATGGTGGAGCGGCGAGTATCAGACAGCCGAAGCCGATTATTTGAACGATCATATCGGTTTCCGGCCGGACCTTATCCGGGTTAACAATCAGGTAGAATATTCGCTTTTTTCAAAAGTGCATGCACATACTGTTGTGGTAGGTAAGGAGGGTTATCTATATCAGGATGTTTACATAAATAGTTATTTTGGGTTGGACTACCGCGGGCTGGATACACTAACAGCGCAACTAACAAAGCTTAAAGCCGTGCAAGACACGCTGGAGCGGCAGGGGGAAAACTGTTGTCTTGATTCATGCCCCCTGCAAAGCTTATTATTATCCTGAGTTTTTTCCTGATCAATTTAAAGGAAAGAAACGAACGGTGACGAACTACGCAGAGGTCTTGCACCTTGCCGATTCACTGGGTATTCATCAGCTTGATTTTAATACATGGTACAACTCGCTGAAGAACAAGAGTAGGGAACTCCTGTACCCTAAACAGGCATTCCATTGGTCGGTTTACGGCTCGTTATTGGCTGCCGACACTTTGATAAAATATCTTGAAGCTTGGCGGGCCGAGCGGCTTGTGCACCCGCATTGGGACAGGATTGTGCATACATCAAAGCCCAGGTATACCGACGACGATATTGCCAAAGACTGCGACTTGATTTTTCCGACTGCAATCGAAAATTTCAGCTACCCTGAAGTTACCTATCCCGCCGATAAGGCCACCACAAAGCCGCAGGCTTTATTTATTGGTGACAGCTTTATGCTTACCTGGATATATGACGGGATAATGGACAATGTTTTTACCCGGTGGCAGGCTATGTACTATTACAAATACTTGTATGACCACGACCACGGCGAGCAGCAAGAAGCGCAATACATAGACACCAATAAAGTAAAGGACGCTCTGGCAAAAGCAGATTGCATTGTATTGGTGTACACGGCCCATAACCTTTGTAATCTTGGGAACGGTTTTATAGAGCAGGCTTACAGGTTTTACTACCCCGGGAAATAGTGCTGAATCTTCGCCATTATTTTTTCATTTTTTTACAATTCTGCTGTATAAATCAATTGGTTTATCCCCTAACTTTATACAAATATTTTTATGGAAACGCAAACAAATGTGGCTATACAGGGAGGGGGATTTCTGATACAGAATTCAACACCTGAAAATACGTTTACCCCTGAAGACTTTAATGAAGAGCAGCGCATGATTGCCGATATGTGCAACGAGTTTCTGGAAAAGGAAGTGCTGCCTCACCTTGTTGCTATAGACCAGCAGCAGGCAGGGCTTATGCCGGAGTTGCTCAATAAAGCAGGTGCACTCGGTTTACTGGGTGCCGCATTCCCGGAGGAGTATGGTGGACTTGGTAAGGACTTTGTAACCGCGACACTCGTGAATGAGTCGCTGGGTGCGGGGCATTCATTTGCGGTAGCTATGGCAGCACACAATGGTATTGGCTCCTTGCCTATTCTGTACTTTGGTACTGCGGAACAAAAGCAAAAATATATTCCCAAGCTGGCGACGGGAGAAATGAAGGGTGCCTATGCACTCACAGAGCCGGGGTCGGGCTCTGACGAACTCGGTGCTAAAACTACTGCCGTATTGTGTGCAGACGGCAACAGCTATGTGCT
>CAILMA010000373.1 GCA_903835145.1 uncultured Bacteroidota bacterium | reverse complement strand
TAACTGTGTTGCACGTATTCTTTTATGTCACTTCCGGGAATTGAAGATAGCATTTTTTCTGATTGAGTCTTGTTACTGCTCACGAATGTAATATAACCACCTGCACATATAATAACAGCAATTGCTGCAGCTGCCGCCCAGCGCACACCCGGAAAAGAAATGATTCCGCCACGCTTTGTCGTTTTGTTTTCTGCCCGCACAAGTTCTAACATTGAAGCTGGAAGCGATTCAAAATACCCACTCGGTGCAGCAAATGGAGTTTCAACACTATTGTTGTTCATTTCAAACCGGGTAGCATTAATTTCATCATTTATGCTTTCAGTCAGCTCATCAAAGTAGTTTGCCGGAACAGAAAATGGCATCGTACGTGGCAGGCTTGCCAGAGGGCTGTTAAGGCTCTTCCATTCTTCCGCTATGCTGTTCTCCTCTTTCATACAATTCTAAGACATTAATGGTTTTTAAAAGTTTAATGATTCAAAAGCGACGCCTCTACCTTTTTAACTGCGTGGTGATAGCTTGCCTTCAATGCGCCTGCCGACGTGCCAAGCAACTGGGCCATCTCGTCATAAGGCATTTCATTATAATACCGAAGGTTGAATACAAGTTTTTGCTTTTCGGGTAAAGACTGTATCGCCTGCTGTAGTTTCCATTCTATCTTGTTGGGGTCGAAATCCTTCTGAGCTGTTAATTTTTCCGCAAAAATATTTTCATCGCCCGACAAAGACACTGACGTGTGTCGTTTCTTCTGGTCTATCCAAGTAAGCGTTTCATTGGTTGCTATACGGTAGAGCCAGGTATACAAATTCGATTCCTCCCGGAATTCCCCCAGATTCCTCCAAACTTTTATGAATACGTTTTGCAATATATCGTTGGTGTCCTCGTGCTCCACAACCATCCTTCTTATATGCCAATAGAGCCGCTCCTGGTACTTACGCACAAGGCTGGTAAAAGAAGCTTCCTTAAGTTTCTCGTTTTTAAAAGAAGCAACCAGCAAATGATCATTCATCTGATCTTCAACATCAGGCATGTTGGTACCTCCTATTTCATCACTATGACCACTGTAAGATACGAAAGTTTAATCGCCTTCAATTAGTTAAGTATCTGCTCCGCTATGTTTGATAAAAAAGAAGAAGCTGGCATTTATAAGAATGCCAGCTTCAAAGGCGGGAACGGATATGCTCCATTGCAGCAGTAAAGACGGGAATTTTCTAATCATTCACTTATAACATTTTAGGATTAAAAACATGATACAAAGCTAACGCCGCATCGGCCGCTCAAACATGATTTCAGGCAATCAAAAAGTTGATCTTGGTCAACATTATATAAAGGAAACTGCACTACTCTAAATTTGGCGAGACAAAAACATTTTTTAAAATAATAACAATAGTTGCAAAGCAAATTCAATAACTTAGACCTCCACATGATGGCTGCTAACAACACAGATAAAAAAGGAATTGATGTTTTTTGGTCGCTGAGCGTTGACGAGGCGCAGAAGTTGCTTGCAGTAAGCAACGCTGGACTCTCTTCAGCCGAAGCCACCGACAGGTACAAAAGCTACGGCCCAAATTCATTCAAGGAGCAATCGGCTTCCTCGGGTTTACTTTTATTCCTGTCCCAATTCAAAAGCCCCATTACCATCCTGCTCATCGTAGCAGCACTGCTATCTATTGGCCTCGGCGATACCACCGACGCAGTCATTATCTTGGTCATAATACTCATCAGTAGCTTCCTTGGCTTTTGGCAGGAGCGCGGCGCAGCCAATGCAGTAAAGGAGCTCCTTAAACTCGTTCAGATTAAATGCCGTCTTGTGAGAGACGGAAAAGAAACGGAATTGCCGGTAGAGGTTACAGTACCCGGCGATATCGTTATTCTTACTGCCGGCGATGTCATACCCGGCGATGGACTTATTATCGAGTCAAAAGAATTGTTTATTGACGAGGCCGCCTTCACCGGCGAGACCTACCCGGTGGAAAAATCTGCCGGTGTCGTAGGAGCAGATACCGTTCTTTCCGGGCGCACAAATGCACTTTTTATGGGTGCCCATGTTATTAGTGGTTCCGCCCGTGCATTAGTAGTAAGGACCGGGAAAAATACCGAATTCGGTAAGATATCGGGCCGTTTGCAACTCCGCCCCCCGGAAACCGATTTTGAGCGGGGCATCCGCAAGTTCGGCTACCTGCTCATGGAAATCACATTGGTACTCGTACTTATCATTTTCGCTACCAATGTGTTGATGCACAAGCCGGCGCTCGATTCTTTTCTGTTTTCACTTGCTTTGGCAGTCGGGCTCACTCCCCAGCTTTTGCCGGCTATCATCACCGTAAACCTCGCCAGTGGTGCCCGCGAAATGGCCCGCAAGCAGGTCATTGTAAAACGGCTTTCCTCTATCGAAAATATCGGCAGTATAAACATCCTTTGCTCTGATAAAACAGGGACAATAACGGAAGGAAAAGTTACCCTTAAAGATACACTGGACGTAAATGGGGGGCATTCTGACAAGGTGCTGCTCTATGCATGGCTCAATGCAACCATGCAGACGGATTTCCATAACCCAATTGACGACGCAATACGCACCAGCTATACAGGTAAGGGTGATGATTACTTGTTCAAAGGCGAAATCCCTTACGACTTCATTCGTAAACGCCTTTCTGTGCAGGTAACAAAAGGACCGGAAACGCTTATCATCACCAAGGGGGCACTTAATAATATCCTTGAAGTGTGCGCAACAGTGCTGCAGCCCGATGGCACGACCCTTCCCCTTGCTCAGGCTAAAGCGGCCATAATGGACCGCTATTCAAAACTGAGTGCTGATGGATACCGCACCCTTGGTGTGGCTTACAAACCGTTTGATGCCGGCGACAAACTCGATAAAGGCGATGAAACCCAAATGATTTTCATGGGCTTCATTACCCTGTTCGACCCACCCAAAAAAGATGTTCAGAAAACCATCGCCGACCTCAAAAAGCTGGGCGTAGCACTGAAGCTTATCACAGGCGACAATGCACTTGTGGCCCGCAGTCTTGCCGTGCAGGTGGGTGTCCCTGTTCCTGTTATCTTAACAGGGGCCGACCTCCGTAGCCTCAGCGACAGTGCCCTTATACAAAAAGCTCAGCACACTGATATCTTTGCCGAAGTGGAGCCCAACCAAAAGGAAAGAATAATAACCCTGCTCAAAAAGAGTGGAAACGTAGTAGGCTTCATGGGCGATGGCATAAACGATGCTCCCGCACTACATACAGCCGATGTGGGTATTTCTGTAGATACCGCTGTCGATGTTGCTAAAGAAGCGGCAGATATTGTATTACTCACCCAAAACCTCGATGTCCTTGTTCAGGGTATTATTTCAGGCCGTAAAACGTTTGCCAATACTATGAAGTATGTATTTATGGCCACCAGTGCCAACTTTGGCAACATGTTCAGCATGGCAGGCGCCTCTCTTTTCCTGCCCTTCCTGCCGCTGTTACCTAAGCAAATACTGCTCACCAACATGCTCACCGACTTTCCTGAAATGACCATAAGCACCGATAGGGTAGATCAGGTTAGCCTCGATAAGCCACATCGCTGGGACCTTAAATTTATTCAGCGGTTTATGATTGTTTTCGGCCTCATAAGCTCAGTGTTCGACTATCTCACCTTCGCTGTACTCCTACTCTTCCTCAAATCCGATGAAAAAGGCTTTCAGGCGGGATGGTTTACTGAGTCAGTTATCTCAGCTTCGCTTATTGTACTCGTAGTCCGTACCAGACTTCCATTTTTCAAGAGCCTACCCAGTAAATACCTTGCAATCACAACGGCATTTATTGTGTTGTTTGTCATCGCACTCCCATTCACCCCTATTGGCAGCCTCTTCGGCTTTGTAAGATTGCCTGCAACTTTTTACGGTCTTATGTTGCTCATAGTCGCTGCATATATTATAACTGCTGAAATAGCTAAAAAATATTTTTACAAACGTTGGAGTAATTAACAGAGGGATTTCAACTTATGAAATTTGTTGCCTTAACACCCACGCAATGGCGCAGGCGTTGATTTTCCTAATTTCATTTGGAATACTTATTTCGGCATCCAAGTTGAATATCATGTTACCCCTTCTGCCGCCTGCGGAAAAGGGGTCAGGGGATGAGGACACCAGCGGAATGATGCCGTTTTTTAATGTTTAATCGGTATAAATTAACAGAGCATGCCAAAATATAACGAAGGCGATTTTGCCCACTTTGGGATGAACGCCAAAAGAATACCAGATAGCGAGCTCTTCGAGCAGATGATGGATGAAGAGGATTTGGACGGCAGGGTACAAAAAAACAACGAAGATGATCTCCAGAACCAGCAGGAGCCGACCAATAAAGGTCCGTGGATTCCTCGTGCCAACCGGAGTTCATCAGCAGATGAAAAATCTCAAGCAGCAAATGTAGGTTACCTGGGCACACTACTGCCGTCAGATGTTTGTAAAGGCGATGTAGTACAAACAATTACAGATACATGGCAGAATGCCGATTTTATTCCCGCCGGCACTTCGTGCACTGTGTTGGCGCCACCCGCAAAGGCAGGTAAAGGGAATGCAGCTACAGTGCAATACATTGTCAAAGCAACGGTATTATTGGAATCCGGTCAGCAAATTTCTGTTCGCCTGCCCCTCGCTAACCTCAAAAAAGCGGATAGCAAGGCAATCGATGAATTACAAAATGAACTTAAATGGTAACGTTCAAGGATGCGATAATAGGAATTGTCGCCGCTAAAACGCTCCGTTCGGCGTATGTCTCCGACTACGTCGTTGCGGACCGCAGTCTCTGACTCATTGCCCACACCTCACGTACATACGGAATGTTTCCGGCTAAACAACACCCCAAAAACAACCGAAACACCCAAACCCCTGCGCGACTG
>CAILMA010000372.1 GCA_903835145.1 uncultured Bacteroidota bacterium | reverse complement strand
TTATACGTGGCTGATTTCTTCAATAATGACGTAAGGAAAATAAACACTTCAGGCATCATCAGCACGTTTGCAGGCAACAATACTTCAGGCACCAGTGGTGACGGTGGTGCTGCTACAGCAGCCGAATTGTTTGACCCTGCCGGTATTGCTGCTGATGCCAGTGGAAATATATACATCGGCGACATGGGCAATAGCCGCGTTCGCGTTGTGAATACATCTGGTATCATCAATACTTTTGCAGGTAACGGTACCGGTGGCTACAGCGGTGATGGTGGCGTTGCAACAGCGGCAGAGCTCAATGAGCAATATGGTATTGCAACAGATGCAACCGGCAATTTATACATCGCAGATTATTTCAACCAACGTATCCGTAAAGTAACCTCAGGCAATCCAACAATTTCAGCAATCTCCGGCCCGTCAACTGTTACGGCTGGCTTCACGATAGCACTAACCGATGCCACAACCGGTGGTACGTGGACCAGCAGTAACCCATCTATTGCCACCGTAAGCAGCGGCACAGTGGGTGGGGTAGCGGCCGGTTCTGCAACTATCAGCTATACCGTGGCGAACGGTTGTGGTACTGCGGTGGTAACCGCTTTAGTATCAGTAACCACATCTACCGCTTCATGCAACATAATAAGTACGTTCGCAGGTACTGGTGCCAGTGGCGCTGGTGGTGACGGTGGCGCGGCAACAGCTGCACATTTCGACAATCCGGACGGCGTAGCCCTGGATACGGCTGGAAATTTATACCTCGTTGATTATACAATCGGTTACGTAAGAAAAATAAATACCTCAGGAATCATCAGTACCATTGCCGGAACCGGAACATCGGGTTCTTCGGGCGATGGTGGTGCAGCAACAGCTGCTCAATTGTACAATCCTGAAGGCATAGCAGTTGATAGAAGCGGCAACGTATTCATTGCTGACTTCAGGAATAATGCAATCAGAAAAATTACTCCGGCGGGGATTATAACTACGGTTGCAGGTACGCTGGGCACATCAGGATACTCTGGTGACGGCGGAGCAGCAACAGCAGCTACTTTATCTTACCCGACATCAGTAGCCGTGGACAGGGCCGGGAATCTGTACATTGCAGAAGAAGTCAATCATTGCATACGTAAAGTAACGGCATCAGGTACCATAAGCACAATAGCGGGTTCCGGCTCGTCAGGATATAGTGGTGATGGTGGCGCGGCAACGGCTGCTACATTACATAGCCCTTCATCGGTGGCCATAGACCCAAGCGGTAACATTATCATTTGCGATTGGTATAACTACAGGATCAGGTCTATATCAACTTCAGGTATTATCACAACAATTGCAGGTACTGGTACTTCAGGCTTCAGCGGTGATGGTGGCCCAGCCACGGCAGCCAACATTGCTCCTTACCGCCTTACAGTTGATAAAAATGGCTGTATTTATTTTGGCGATGAAACTTATAACAGAGTGCGTAAAATTAATCTTCAGGGCATCATAAATTCTATTGCGGGTAACAGTACATCAGGCTTTAGCGGCGATGGCGGCGTAGCAACAGCAGCGCAACTGTATTACCCGCTGGGTATTGCGGTTGACAATTCTGGCAATGTATATGTTGCAGATGAAATAAACCGCAGGATTCGTAAAATCACTCCGAATACGCCCGACGTATTCAGCCTGACCGGCCCTTCTTATGTAAATGCAGGCACGAATATCACCCTGCTCGATGCTACCCCGGCGGGCACATGGACGAGCAGCACTGCGTCTGTAGCGTCTGTGACTTCTGCGGGAGTAGTTTACGGCGCAGCAACCGGTACAGCCACCATAAGCTATTCTGTGAGCAACGGTTGTGGTACCACTACGGTAACCAAGCCAGTAACAACTTTATCTTCAACTTCTAATTGTAATATCATAGCCACAATAGCTGGTAACGGCTTGCCGGGCAATACCAACGACGGTGGAGCAGCAACTGCGGCACAGATCGGTTTTCCTGAAAAGGCAGCTGTAGATCAATATGGCAACGTATACTTTGTAGAACCTGACCAATACTATGTGCGCAAAGTAACTCCTGCGGGCATTATCTCTACTATCGCAGGTACCGGTACTGGCTCAATCAGCGGCGATGGCGGTCCTGCAACCGCGGCTTCGGTATACGAAGTATATGGTGTTGCAGTAGATGCAGCCGGTAACGTGTACGTGGCTGACGGTGGTGCAAACACGATTCGTAAAATCAACACGTCTGGTATTATATCTACAATTGCCGGTACTGGTACATCAGGCTTTAGTGGCGATGGTGGTCAGGCTACGGCAGCAGCGCTTAATGGGCCTGTTGACGTTGCAGTTGATGCTACAGGAAATATTTATATCTGCGAAATAGGGAACAACATTATCAGAAAGATAAACACCTCTGGTGTCATTTCTACAGTGGGCGGTATAGGCGGATCTTCCGGTTATTCCGGAGATGGCGGTGCTGCAACGGCTGCAAAATTAAATGCTCCCCTTGGCATCGCGTTAGATACAGCTAATAACATTTACATAGCTGATCAGAACAACAACCGTATCCGTAAAATAAACACATCGGGTATTATATCTACTATTGCCGGTACAGGCACCGCAGGCATGTCGGGCGATGGCGGTGCTGCAACAGCAGCAGTGATACATGCTCCAACAGCTGTTTCAACCGATCATTTCGGTAATATCTTCTTTGCCGACTATTACAACACGAGAATCAGAAAAATAGACAATACTGGCACTATTACTACCTATGCGGGTGGTGGCGCTACGTCCCTCAATGATGGCGGCATAGCAACAGCTGGTTCCCTCACCGGGCCAACAGGCGTAACGACCGACGTTTCCGGGAACCTTTACATTTGTGATTTTGGCATAAACAGAGTAAGGAAAGTATACAATGGTGCACCATCAGTAGCAGCAATAAGCGGTGCAACAGGTGTGCTGGTTGGCGCAAATATTACCCTTACCGACCTCAACGCAGGTGGCACATGGGTGAGCAGCAATACCTCTGTAGCTACTATCAGTTCAACTGGTGTTTTGTATGGTGTTACAGCCGGCGGAACAACAGTTAGCTACTCCACTACCAACGCCTGCGGTACAGCACTGGCAACACTTGCTGTAACGGTAAATGCCTATTCCTGCAATATTATTTCAACCATAGCAGGCAATGGCTCTACAGGGTTCAGTGGCGATGGCGGCTCGGCAACCTCCGCATCTTTTGCTTATCTTCAGGGCATAGGTCTTGATACCAGTGGCAACGTTTATGTTGCTGACTTAACCAACCAAAGGATTCGTAAAATAAGTACTTCAGGCATCATAACTACAGTAGCTGGTTCTTCCGATACTGGTTCTTTCAGCGGCGACGGTGGCCCTGCAACAGCAGCGCAACTGAACTACCCTGCCGACGTGGCTGCTGATGCTGGTGGCAATCTTTATATCGCAGACCAGGACAATTATCGCATACGTAAAGTATCTGCATCGGGCATTATTACCACGTTTGCAGGCACTGGCGCCGGTGGCTTTACTGGTGACGGTGGCCCTGCATCAGCGGCGCAAATAGGCTCGCCTGCTGCAGTGATACTGGACAAGCGTGGCAATATCTTTTTCGTTGATGCCAGCAATGGCGTGGTGAGAAAGATCAATTCTTCAGGCATCATATCCACCGTGGCTGGTAACGGGACGGCGGGCGAATCAGGAGATGGTGGTGCGGCCACGGCTGCTGAACTTTACTCTCCGGCTGACATAGCAGTTGACACTACCGGTAATATATATATAGTAGAAGAAGGCGGTAACCGGGTGAGAAAAGTGAATACTTCAGGTATAATTACTACCATAGCAGGTGATGGCACTACCAGCTATGCAGGTGACGGTGGTCCCGCAACGGCCGCTGAGTTTGGTCGTCCGCGTGGAATTGCAGTAGATGCCGCAGGCAACGTTTTTGTTTCTGACCTTGGTAACGAAAGAATACGCAAAATAACCCCGGGTGGCACCATAACTTCCTTTGCAGGAACTGGCGCATGGGGATACAGTGGCGATGGTGGCCCGGCATCTCTGGCTAAATTATACAGTCCCTACGGCATTGAATTCGATAGAAGCGGTAACCTGTACATCGCAGAATACAACAACCAAAGGGTTCGTAAAGTTACCGGCGGGACAACAACTGTTAATCCGATTTCTGGTCCTTCATCTGTTTGCACGGGCGCAAATATCTCACTTACTGAGTCTACAACCGGCGGCACTTGGAGTTCATCTGCTGGCAGTATAGCAACAGTCAATTCTTCAGGTACTGTAACTGGCTTATCTGGCGGGACAGCAACAATTTCTTATTATGTGTCCGGTGCTTGTGGCACAGGTGTTGTTACCCAAAATGTAACAGTGCGTAATGCTACACCAGCCGCAATAAGCGGGCCTTCTACGGTATGTGCGGGAGCCAACATTTCACTTACAGATTCTACAACCGGCGGCACCTGGACTTCGGGTTCAGCAACTACTGCAACGGTGTCTTCATCGGGCGTTGTTTACGGTGTTGCGGCGGGTACTGTGAACATAACTTATACTGTTACGGGTGCATGTGGCACGGGTACTGCAGTAAAGGCGATAACCGTTAATGCAGCGCCTGGTAGCGCCGGAACAATCTCTGGTCCTTCAGCAGTCTGCATTGGTTCTAATATTACACTTAGCGATGGCAGCTCCGGTGGTTCGTGGAGTTCTTCCTCGTCCTCTGTAGCTTCTGTCAATACCTCCGGTACTGTTACCGGATTGAGTTCAGGTACTGCAGTCATTTCTTATACAGTCTCCAACAGTTGCGGCACAGCCTCAGCTACCAAGGCAATATCAGTGAGCACAGCTCCTTCTGCCGGTACCGTAACGGGTACTTCTACACTTTGCCAGGGTGCCACTACTAACTTGCTCGATGGCGCATCAGGTGGTACCTGGAGCAGCAGCAACACTGCTATAGCAACTGTTGGCACTGGCTCGGGTATCGTTACCGGCGTTGCAGCTGGCTCGGCAACCATTACTTACTCGGTAACCAACAGTTGCAGTACAGCTACAGCAACATTTAATGTTTCAATTAGTCCTGCGGCAGCTGCTGGTACCATAAGCGGTGCATCTGTCATCTGTATTGGTTATACCAGTCCATTTACCGATGGGGCCTCTGGCGGCACGTGGAGTACTTCATCTTCTGCAGTTGCTACCGTAAGTCTTTCAGGGGTTGTTACCGGTGTTTCCAGCGGCACAGCAACTATATCTTATTCTGTGTCAAATAGCTGCGGATCAGTTTCAGCTACACGCACGGTTACCGTAAGTACTGCACCTTCTGCGGGCACTATTACCGGCCCTACCAATGTGTGTCTCGCTGGTGCAATGGTGCTTGTAGATACTACTACTGGTGGTACATGGTCATCTTCTAACGCAGCAATTGCTTCGGTTAATTCATCCGGCCTTGTGCGCGGTCTTTCATTAGGTACAGTAGCTATTTCTTATACGGTAACTACCGGTTGCGGTGCTGCTACGTCAGCTAAGGTTATAAATGTCGGCAGCCTGCCTTATGCGGGTTCTATTACCGGTCCAACTTCAGTGTGTACAGGTGCATCAATAGCCTTGTCTGACGCAACTACAGGTGGCGGCTGGCTGAGCAGCAATACCTCAATTGCGACCGTTGTTGCATCTACCGGCGTGGTTCATGCAGTGGCTGCAGGTACGGTTACTATATCATACTACGTTTCCAGCTCTTGTGCTACAGCTTTCGCTACTTCAACTATTACGGTAACGGCCTCAGCAGCTTCTGGTGCTATTACCGGGCTCGGTACGGTTTGTCCGAGGGCTACAATAACACTTGCCGGCAGTGGCACAGCAGGCGGCGCCTGGAGCAGCAGCAATCCAGCAAGGGCTACTGTTTCCGCTACAGGGGTGGTAACAGGTGTTACCTCAGGTTCACTTATTATTTCGTATTCCGTGGCATCGGGCTGTGGTACAGGGGTTGCAACAAAAGCAGTTACCGTAAATGCAACACCGACCGTTGTGGCAATAGCAGGGGCATCAAGCCTTTGTGTCGGCAGCACAACCACATTGTCTGATTCGGTTGCCGGTGGTGGCTGGATATGCAGCAATACTTCCATTGCTACTATTAACTCCGGAGGAGTAGTTACTGGCGTAGCTACAGGGTCTGCTATCATCACCTACTTTGTTTCTAATGCATGTGGAACGGCTACCATTACCAAGGCTATCAACGTACAGACACTTTCCGCAGGCTTGTTGTCTGGTCCATCAACTGTTGCTACGGGAGCCATGATAACTGTATCGAGTACAATAGCCGGTGGCACATGGGCCAGCAGTAATACAGCAAAAGCAACCGTTACCACAGGTGGTTCTGTTACGGGTGTAAGCGCAGGTACAGATACACTAACGTATACAACAACCAACAGTTGCGGCACGGCTACAGCACGGAAAATAATCACTGTTTCAGCCCACAGGGAAGAAATGCCTGCTGAAAACAATTCAGGCAATGAAAACACTGTAGACATAAAATTATTCCCGAATCCAAGCACAGGTACTTTTACTGTTGAAATAGCTGGTGGTGCCGGCACGTCCACGATAGTTCTTAGCGACCTGGCAGGCCGGATAATTGAAGAAAAAATTACGGATGAAAAATCTGTTTCTTTCAACCTTACCAATTATTCAGCCGGTGTTTATCTCGTGAATGTAACCACGGATGGTAAAAAATACTGTAAGAAGGTGATTGTGAACTAATTAATATCATCGTTAATGTTATATATAATGCCGCGCCCGAAAAGCGTGGCATTATTCTTTTTGAAATGTTCTTGGCTGCTTAGGGAGCCAAGAAAATGAAAGTCGATTTTCTGCCGGGTAAGCCAACTATTTGAATAATATTCACGTCTTATTAAAGACCATTAATCAACTCAGTTGAACGGACCTCTATTGTCAATCAAATACGTTTTTTGATTTTTAGGCTGACAAATGATTGTTTGTATTTCTGCTAAATATTATATATTTGTAACCTTATTGATGTTTTGGCACACCGCCGGCAAACCTAATATTATGAGACAAACACTACAATTCTGTGCAGCCCTCCTGTTGGCTGTTGTAAGCATGACAAGCCTGAATACCCTGCGGGCGCAAACAATTACAACCTATGCCGGCACTGGTTCGGCGGGATTTAGTGGGGACGGCGGTGCGGCTACATCAGCAGCCCTTAACTTACCTACCGGCGTGGCCGTAGATGCCAGTGGTAATGTATATGTAGCTGACGCCAATTACCGCATAAGAAAAATCACAACATCAGGAGTCATCACAACTTTTGCGGGTACCGGTACTTCCGGTTATAGCGGAGATGGTGGTGCAGCTACTGCTGCGCGCCTTGGAGCCCCTATGAATATGGCTTTTGATGGCAGCAACAACATGTATATAGCTGATGGAACAAACTATTGTGTAAGAAAAATAAGTCCCTCGGGTATTATAACCACGTTCGCGGGCACTGGCGGTACGTCAGGCTTTAGTGGCGATGGTGGTGCCGCAACAGCTGCCCATATGAGCACAGTTAACGCTGTAGCGGTTGACCGCAGTGGCAACGTTTTGATTTCAGATCAGGGGAACAGCCGCATAAGAAAAGTAAGCACTTCAGGCGTGATTACCACTATTGCTGGTAATGGCACAGCTGGCTACACAGGTGATGGCGGCGCAGCAACAGCAGCAGAGATTCGTCAGGTAAATGGCAACCTTGTTGTAGACTCAGCTGGCAATGTTTACTTCGCAGATGAAGGAAATGCCGTAGTCCGTAAAATATCAACATCAGGTATTATCACAACGTTTGCGGGCAATGGTACCGCGGGATACAGCGGAGATAGTGGTTTTGCAACAGGTGCAGAACTTTCCAATCCGTGTGGAGTTGCTTTCGACCGAAACGGATGTCTCTATATAGCGGATGGTAACAACCAACGCATAAGGATGGTGATTCCAGCTGGTATCATATATACTATTGCGGGTACAGGCACAGCGGGATTCAGTGGCGATGGTGGAGCGGCAACGGCAGCCAAAATAAACACTCCGTTTGCCTTGGCAACGAACTCCCTTGGAGACTTATTTATAGCTGATTATAACAACAACAGAATACGTGAAATCGTGCCTTGTACAGGAACTCCCTCAACCGGAAATGCCATAGCCAGCAACAACTCAGTATGTAGCACGGGTATGCCATTCACGGTGGCCCTTCAAGGTTCCTCTTACGGTATGGGTATTTCTTTCCAGTGGCAGACATCTACCACAGGTACAGGTGGCTGGTCAAACATTTCCGGTGCAACCAATTATAATTATTCAGAAAACGAGTCTTCGACTACCTATTTCCAATGTACGGTTTCCTGCTCTTCCAGCGGTGGTACAAGTACTTCGAATGTAGTAGAGGTGCTCCATGTACCAACTTGTTATTGTACCCCTGGCTTTTCGTCAGCTTATCTCTCTTGTACTTACTATGGTACCGATATCTCTTTATTCAAGGTTAATGGAGCCGCTGGTTCTACTTTGGTGGACAGTTCCAGTTGCGACGGATCCGGATATAAGGACCAAACCATTCTTTCGGTGAATCTAATGCAGGGTACCCGCTACCTGTCAACGATGGGCACTGATGCTACCGGAGGTATTTATGTAAATACAGAGGCTTGGATTGACTTTAATAATGATGGATATTTTGACAGCACAGAGGTTGTAGGCGGTTTAAACGTCTATTCAGACCGTGATACTATGACACTTGCTATTCCTTCTGGTGCTGCACTTGGCTTGCACAGATTGAGACTTGTTACCGTTGGTGAAACGACTTCTATCGTTTACCCTACAATGAACCCCTGTACCCCCGGTTATAACTACGGCGAGGCAAGGGATTATATGGTGAATCTTGTGAGCTCCACGTGCTCCGGTACACCTTCAGCCGGCACAGCAACTACATCGCTTTCATCGGTTTGTGCTTCTTTATCATTTGCGTTAAATCTTAGTGGTGCATCGTCAGCATCAGGCCTCACCTATCAGTGGCAATCGTCATCTGACAGTGCATCATGGACCAATATCACTGGTGCTACTTCAGTTCCATTCAGCACTACAGAATCATCTGCCAAGTATTACAGGTGCGTTGTTTCTTGCAGCGGTACTTCTGCAAATTCAGCAGGAGTGCTTGTTCGGTACAGCTCCTATTGCTATTGCACACCAGCATATACTACCACCAACCTTACTACTGCATGTAGCGGTTACCATATGGACATCGCCGGTTTTCACCTCAACGGTGCTTCCGGCTCCTCTTTTTATGACCATGCCGCATGCGATGGAACAGGCTATGAAGACCGCACTTCCCTGTCGGTTTATATGAGTCCGGGGTCAACATATACGCCTACCATATTTACCGGCACTACTTACGAAATGCACGTGCAGACCTGGATTGACTTTAACAACGACGGTGTTTTTGAAAGTACCGAGAGCGTAGGTGGTTACAACAACTACGTCGATTCAATTGCTTATACACTTACAATACCATCAGGTGCTGCAACCGGAACCCACAGAATGAGGGTTGTTACCGTTTACTCTTCACCTTCTTATCCTTCACTCGACCCATGCGCATCAGGTTATGGATACGGTGAGGCAAGAGACTATACAGTTAACGTAGGATCTGCGTCACCAACGGCATCCGCATCACCATCTACCATTACCTTTGGCACAACCGGCGTAGGCTATTGTGCTACGCCAATTACTACATCTTTAACAGCATCATACCTTTCGCCATCTTCGGGCAATGTTACTGTAACGGCACCAAGCGGTTGTTCTGTTTCCCCTGACGGTTCTACGTGGGTGAGCAGCTATACTATTAGTTATACCGGCGGCACTATAGCTGCGACAACTATTTATGTTGAGTTTTGCCCTACCGCGGCTACTACCTATTCGGGTTGTTTGAACGTGAGTGGCGGTGGCTTGTCTTCATCATTGTGTGTGAGCGTGAGTGGAACCGGTGGCACACCATGCACCGGGACGCCATCTGCAGGCACAGCCAATATTTCTCCTTCAGTGGGCGACTCTACGACTGTTTTCACGCTTAGTTTATCGGGCGCAACCTCAGGCGCGGGAATTACTTATCAATGGCAATCAGCCGCAAGTTCAGGAGGCACATATTCCAATATAGCCGGTGCAACGAATGCTACCTATACTTTTACGGGTATACGAGCGAATTTCTGTTACAAATGTGTTGTTTCTTGTAGTTATTCTTCATCAGGTAGTACGTCGGGTTACACTTGCGTAACGCTGTCTACAGGTTCAACTTGTAGCATAATAACAACAATAGCTGGTAATGGCACCAATGGAGATACTGGTGATGGGGGCGCAGCTACTGCTGCTACGCTTGCCGGAATCGGTTCATTAGTAACTGATGCTGCCGGAAATGTTTACATGGCTGATGGCTATAACAACGTAATTCGTAAAATAAGCACAAGTGGCACAATAACCCGCTACGCAGGTAATGCAGCCGGTGGTTATAGCGGCGATGGTGGCCCGGCAACCGCAGCAGGCCTTTATGCCGGCGGTCTCGCAATGGATGCAGCAGGCAATCTTTACATTGCAGACTATACCAACAACCGGGTGAGAAAAGTAAGTACATCGGGCATCATTTCTACTTATGCAGGTAACGGTACCAGCGGCTTTAGTGGCGATGGTGGTGCTGCAACAGCGGCAAAGCTCAATAACCCTGGTGCGCTCGCGGTTGATGCCTCAAACAATCTTTTTATAGCAGACAACACCAACGTAAGGATTCGTAAAGTGTCTCCTTCAGGCGTTATTACAACTTATTGCGGTACCGGTACTTCTGGTTATACCGGAGACGGTGGCGCTGCTACTGCGGCTAATATTACCGCGTCCTGCTCGATGGCTACTGATGCAAGTGGCAACCTTTACTTGCTGGACAATACAAATGCCCGTGTGCGTAAAGTATCTACGTCAGGAACCATAACAACCTTTGCAGGTGTTGGTACTGCCGGCTTCTCAGGCGATGGTGGTGCGGCTTCCAGCGCAATGCTCAACAGGCCATCCGGCATCACGGTGAGCGTAGCAGGCGATCTATACATATCAGATCAGTACAACAACAGGGTTCGTAAAATCAATTCTTCAGGCATTATATCTTCAGTGGCCGGCACAGGTACATCAGGTTTCTCGGGCGATGGTGGCTCCGCTACCGCAGCTATGCTGAACCTGCCTACTTCTATTGCAACCAATGCTGGTGGCGATATATTTATAGGTGAATACAGCAATTACCGTATTCGTAAGGTAACGGCGGGCACACCTTCATTGCCGGCTATAACAGGTGCTACAAGTGTGTGTCTTTCCTCAACAACTACTTTAGCCGACTCTATTTCGGGCGGTACATGGTCGAGCGCCAATTCTTCTATTGCAAGTGTATCTACCGGTGGGGTAGTAAGGGGTAATTCCGTTGGTACTACAACCATCAGCTACACTGTTTCCAACACTTGCGGTTCAAGTACGGTAGTTAAGTCTATGTCGGTAATTTCAACGCCCTATGCTGGTGTGCTCTCTGGCCCTACAACAGTGTGCGTTGGCTCTACAATCACTATAGCTGACAGCGGTGCAACCGGTGGCAGCTGGAGCAGCAGCAACACAACAGTTGCGAGTGTTAATTCCAGTGGTGTTGTGTCAGGCATTACTGCAGGCACAGCGACCATCAGTTATATCGTTTCTACAAGTTGCGGCACGGCTTCGGCTACCAAAACCATCACGGTTTCACCGGCAACAAGAGTAAGCGCCATAGCGGGTTCTTCCTCTGTTTGCGTGGGTTCTTCTATAATTCTCAACGATTCTGTTTCTGGTGGTACCTGGACAAGCAGCAGCACATCATTAGCCACGGTAACTTCCGGTGGTGTTGTTTGGGGTGTTTCTGCCGGTGCAGTTGCTATTACTTATACACTTACTACAAGTTGTGGTACGGCAGCAGCTGTCAAGACTTTATCTGTGACCGGGGCTCCTTCTGTACCCGCTATTACTGGTGCAAGTTCTGTATGCGTTGGTGGAACCACTACGCTCAGCGACGCATCTTCCGGTGGTACATGGGTAAGCAGCAATACAAGTGTTGCCAGTATAGGTTCTGCTTCGGGTGTCGTGACAGGCATTACCGCAGGTACTGCGACCATCACTTATACAGTAACCAATAGTTGCGGATCAACATCTGTAACAATGGGTATAACTGTGCTGGCAGCTCCTGCTACACCGGGTACCATTTCAGGGGCTTCATCGGTATGTACGGGAGCATCTACTACATTTACTGAAGGTTCTACTGGTGGCGCATGGACAAGTTCATCAACTGCAGTCGCTACAGTAAATTCCAGCGGTGTAGTTACCGGTGTAACTGCAGGCACAGCTACCATCTCTTATACAATATCCAATAGCTGCGGTTCGGCTTCAGCTACAAAGGCTATAACGGTTAATGCAGCGCCATCTGCCGGCACCATTACTGGCACGACAACTGTTTGTGCAGGCCGAACTACTACCCTGACGGACGCAGCTTCTGGCGGCACCTGGAGCAGCAGCAATACAGCTGTGGCTACCATTAACACTGCAGGTGTTGTAGGTGGTGTGGGTGCAGGTACTGCTATTATTACTTATACCGTAACCAATGTATGCGGAACAGCCACATCTACTGTTACTATAACCGTGAATCCATTGCCGATAGCAGGTACGGTTTCCGGCGCGGCAGCAGTTTGTCCTGCTGGCATCATTACACTCACCGATGCGGTTACTGGCGGCGTATGGAGCAGTAGCAATACGGCTGCGGCTACAGTTTCATCTTCTGGTACTGTGGGTGGTGTCGCAACGGGTTCTACAACCATTTCGTACACAGTAACCAACAGCTGCGGCACGGTCGCTGCTACGAAAACAGTTTCTGTAGGCTCTGTTGCATCAGCCGGTACTATCGCTGGGCCTTCAAGCCTTTGCGTTGGTACAGCTATTAACCTTACCGATACTACAGCAGGCGGTACATGGTCTTCAAGTAATCCTGCAGTTGCTACTGTTAATAGCTCCGGCCACGTAACCGGCCTTTCGGTAGGTACCATTGCCATTTCTTATACTATTGCTACAACGTGCGGTTCTGCCAGCACAGGTAGGGTGGTGAGCGTTGGTTCTTTTCCAACTGCTGGTTCTATTACCGGTCCTACTGGTGTTTGTACCGGTACTTCTATCACGCTTTCCGATGCCACTACCGGTGGCTCCTGGTTAAGCAGTAATACGGCAATAGCAACTGTTGTAAGCTCGACAGGTGTCGTGCGCGGTGTTTCTGCCGGTACAGTTACTATTTCTTACTACGTATCAAGTTCTTGCGCTACAGCAATCGCTACGTCTACCATCACGGTTTCAGCCTCTTCGTCGGCCGGCGCAATCACAGGATTGGGTAGTGTGTGCGCAGGTGCAACTATCGCGCTTGCCGATACGTCGGCAGGTGGTACCTGGAGCAGCAGCAATGCCGCAAAAGCTACTGTGAGTGCAACAGGTGTTGTTACAGGTGTTTCGGCAGGTGCTGTTACCATCTCTTATGCTATGACAGGCGGCTGTGGCACTGCACTTGTAACCAAGGCTGTAACTGTTAATCCGCTGCCGGCAGTTTCTACTATTTCAGGCAGTTCTTCAGTATGCGTCGGGGCTACTACAACCTTTACCGATTCGGCTACAGGCGGTGCATGGCTCAGCAGCAACACGGCTATTGCAACAGTGACTACCACAGGTGTGGTTTCAGGTGTTGCGGCGGGTACTGCTACTATTACTTACTTCATCACCAACGCATGTGGTACATCTCGCATTACCAAAACCATCACCGTGCAAACGCTTACTGCTGGCTTGCTTTCAGGTCCCGCTTCCGTTGTGGCAGGTGCGGTTATTACTGTTACCAGTACGGTGGCTGGCGGCACATGGGCGAGCGCAAACACAAGCATAGTAACAGTTTCGACTACTGGTGGTATGGTAACAGGCGTAGCAGCAGGTACCGATACCCTCCTGTATACAATAAGCAACAGCTGTGGTACAGCAACCGGAAGGAAGATAATTACTGTTTCAGCTCACAGGGAAGAACCTGCTCCGGGTATAAATACTACCAGTGGAGAAACTGGTACAGTACAACTCTATCCTAACCCTAACAACGGTTCGTTTACACTCGAAATACCGGGCAACCCAGCAAGCATAAAGGTTATAGTTACCGACCTTGCCGGCAGGACTATGGACGTGAAGAACAGCACCGATAGAACGATCTTGTTTGACATCAGCACCTATGCATCAGGTACTTACTTGCTGAACATTTTTGCTGATGATAAAGTGTATAGCCGTAAGGTGGTAAAAGACTAAGTTTTTAATGAAACATTTTTAATTCAGTGCGGGTGCTTTCCATAGCATCCGCACTTTCTTTTTGATGGGACAGACACAAAAAAATGCCGGGGCTTGAGGCCCCGGCAAATAAATATTGGTGCTTAAAGCAATTATTAGCTACCTACAGCAATACGTTTGAAAGTAGTAACAGTAAGCCCAGCGCTAACTGATTTCAGGTAGTCACCTACGCTCTTGCTGTTGTCTTTTACGAAAGCCTGTGGCAATAAAGTATTGTCTTTAAAGAACTTGTTGAGTTTACCAACGGCAATTTTCTCAGCCATTTCGCCGGTTTTGCCTTCAGCCATAATCTGATCAACAGCGATAGCTCTTTCACGCTCAATCATTTCTGGAGAAACGCTTTCTGAATCAACTGCAAGCGGGTTCATAGCTGCAATCTGCATGGCAACATCTTTACCAGCTGTAGCGATAGCATCGGTTGAAGCCTGGTTCATACCTACAAGCACACCAATACGGTAGTTGCTGTGAATGTAAGCTACAACTGCCGCTGCAGATACCTGCTCAAAACGTACGATGTCGATTTTTTCGCCGATTTTAGCTACAACTTCCATCAGTTTTTCGCCGATAGTTGCACCATCCATAGGGAGCGCTTTGAGATCGTCGGTGTTAGTTACTTTTGAAGATAAAGCGAGGTCAGCGATATTGTTGGCGAAAGTGATGAAGTCTTCATTTTTAGCAACGAAGTCAGTTTCAGAGCTAAGGTTAACGATAATACCATAAGTGTTATCGGCACTGGCTTTAGCAATAACCACACCTTCCTTAGCATCACGGTCGCTACGGTTAGCCGCAACTTTCTGGCCTTTTTTACGCAGGTAATCAATAGCTGCTTCAAAATCACCATTGCTTTCTGTGAGTGCTTTGCGGCAATCCATCATACCGGCTCCTGTTTGCTGGCGCAGCTTATTTACTTCTGCTGCTGATATTGTAATCGTGCTCATTTTGATATTTTAATTTTAAAATTTTATAAACAATCTGCGAAATTCGCATTTTATTATTAAAGCCCCAACTATGGGGCTTTAATGAAGTGTTATATTTTTACACCTGTTTTTACTGGTCATTTTCAAGGGCCTGCTATGCGGAGGCTCTGTATTTGTGAACAGGGAAAAGCAGATTAAAAGGTATTATCTTTTTACCGGATTCGGACGGCCGCTTGCGCCACCTGGCCTGTTGCCACCGCCGCCAGCACCACCTGATCTGCTTCCGCCGCCACCTGGCCTGCTTCCACCACCGCCAGCACCCGGGCGACCTGTTCCGCCACCAGGACCGCGGCCCGGACCACCCGGAGCTGCGCTACGACCAGCGCCACCACCACTTGCTGCTGCACCACGGCCACGGCCGCGACCGCCACGGCGACCACCTTCGTTATCTTCTTCTGTAATTTCAAGACCACGTGACCGTTCTGCCATTTCTTCTGCAGTTTCTTCATCGCTGTCTTTTACATTAGCCCTTTCCTGTAAGCCTTCCATAATGGCAGCTGTAAGGTAGTTGGTAATGATAGAAATTGATTTAGTAGCATCATCGTTAGATGGGATAGCGAAATCAACTTTAGTAGGATCGCTGTTCGTATCTACCATTGCAAATGTAGTGATACCAAGGCGTTTTGCTTCAGCAAGAGCAATATGCTCATGGCTGATATCTATTATGAAAAGAGCAGCCGGAGTACGACCCATCTGGGAAATACCACCTAATACTTTTTCCATTTTTTCTTTGCTGCGGGTAAGTGTCAGGCGTTCTTTTTTAGTAACGCTATCCATAGTACCATCAGTAAGCATTTTTTCGATGCTCAACATTTTCTTTACACTCTTACGAATGGTCTGGAAGTTAGTGAGCATACCACCCAACCAACGTTCAGTAACGTAAGGCATGTTAACTTTATTAGCAGCTTCAGCTACTATTTCTTTTGATTGCTTTTTGGTAGCAACGAACATGATTTTCTTACCGCTGCGGGCAATTGACTTCATAGCTCTTGCTGCTTCATCAAGACCTTCAATAGTTTTATTGAGGTCAATGATGTGGATGCCATTTTTTTCTGCGAAGATGAAAGGCAACATCTTTGGGTTCCATTTTTTCTTCAGATGGCCGAAGTGAACGCCGGCTTCGAGCAACTGTTGGTGTAACGTCTTATTATCTTCCATTTTAATAATTTCTTGTAGGTTAAAAAATAAAGAATACTTCCGCAATTAACGTTTAGAGAACTGGAAGCTACGGCGAGCTTTACGTTTACCGAATTTCTTACGTTCAACTGAGCGACTGTCGCGGGTAAGCAGGCTTAGTTTTTTCAATAATGGGCGATATTCAGGATTCACTTCGCAAAGTGCACGGGAGATACCCATTTTAATGGCTTCTGCCTGGCCTTTAGGGCCACCACCTTGTACATTAACAACGATATCGAAAGAAGTTAAACCACCTTCAATAGTTTTCAATGGCAATTCTACCTGATTTTGCAGGTACATGATCGGAAAATATTTCTTGTATTCTTTGGTGTTCACTGTTATGTTGCCAGTGCCTTTACCCAAATAAACACGGGCTACGGCTTCCTTACGGCGTCCAACGGCATTTTTTTGTTTTTCCATTTTATATAGGAATGATTTGTTATTTAATACTGATAAGTTTGATTCAAAAACCGAACCACTAAGTGGCTTACGGCATATTTAATTTATTTCATTTCTTTTGGGTTCTGAGCTTTGTGTGGATGCTCAGCGCCTTCATAAACGAATAATTTTTTGAACATAGCACGACCGAGGCGGTTTTTAGGAAGCATGCCTTTAACAGCGCGCTCAATTACCAGATTAGGGCGACGACCCATCATTTCCTTGGCAGTTTCAATTTTCTGGCCACCCGGATACATAGAGTAAGTCTGATATTCCTTGTCTTCCAGTTTGTTACCGGTAAACTTTACTTTCCCTGAGTTGATTACAATCACGTAATCACCGCAATCGAAATGGGGAGTAAAATAAACTTTGTTCTTACCGCGAAGCGTAGCGGCGATCTTCGATGTCATGCGGCCCAAGGTCTGGTTGGTAGCATCAACAACATGCCACTCGCGATTTACTATCTTTTCGTTAGCGGACTGTGTTTTAAAACTTAAATGTCTCATTGCTTATAAATGTATATTTTACTATTCCTGTTTAACTACAGTTTGTTTATCGCCCCGCAGCTATTAAAAAATTTGGGATGGCAAAGGTAAAATTCGATAATCACAGCACCAAATATTTTATTAAGATTTTTTAGGGTGTCGTTGTAACGTATTGATTATCAATGATTATTTCGACAAAAAAGTTTTATAAAATGCAAAGATAACGGTTAAATGTACTAAAATGAGTATGTTTTTCCAGCTAAGTTATTCGCTTGATGATATTTTGGGTGGTATCTGATTTTGATTCCTGAGGCAGGTTG
>CAILMA010000371.1 GCA_903835145.1 uncultured Bacteroidota bacterium | reverse complement strand
CGTTGGTATCCTTACCTATCGTTTCAGGCTCCAGAGCTATGAGTTCACGTATTATGCGCAGTATATGCCCCCTGCCCTTCTTGGGCGGGATATATTTCTCCACCTTGTCGCTGAAAAATATTACCCCAACCTTATCATTATTGGTAGTAGCAGAAAAGGAAAGTACAGCACCAATCTCTGTTATCAGCTCTTTTTTCAGCCTTTGCTGGGTACCAAACAGAGAACTCGAACTGATGTCGACAAGCAACATCACCACAAGTTCGCGCTCCTCTTCAAATACCTTTACATACGGTGTGTTGAAGCGGGCAGTCACATTCCAGTCTATAAACTTTACATCATCTCCGGGTACGTATTCCCTCACTTCGCTGAACGACATACCTCTGCCCTTAAAGGTTGAGTGGTATTCGCCCGCGAAAATATGATTGCTAAGCCCCTTCGTTTTTATTTCAATTCTCCTTACCTTTTTTAATATTTCTGCTGTTGTCATTGGTATCCCTGGTAATTAGTAGAATATAAAAAGTTACAAAGAAAGTTACTGTTAAGTCTGATTCGTTTAGCCAACGGGATGTGCAGCTTTTGCAAGCACATTTTTAATTATTGCTGCCATTCCTGCGCCGCGTTCCTTAGCCTGTTCTTCTGTCCAGATGAGGCTTATGGCCGATGATATACACCTGCCCATAATAGCATCGCTTTGCGGAAATGCCTGGTTAGAATAATGCATCACCTGCTTCTTTTGCTCATCATAAAACCGGTGCATCCAGCTACCGCTCTGCAGGTGTTTCCACTTGCGTATGTAGTGCCAGTTGTTGTCATACCAATAGAAATTACCGGCTATTCCCGCTGCCTGGAACGCAGCCACAACTTCTTTTGTGAGCTCTTCCGTTGGCAGGAAGAACGAAAGGAAAGATCCTGTATCGCCCGCAGGGTCTGGTATAACCCTGAAGGTTACACCATCAATACCCTTTAAAGCATTATGAATGATGCTGTGGTTTTTCCTTTGCAGCGCAAGAAACTCAGCGAGCCTCCTCACTTGTGCCAGCCCAACGGCTGCATGCAGCTCAGAAATACGGTAATTATAGCCCAGATATGGGTGCAGGTCAGCACCCCTGTCCTTGCCTTTATGGTCGTGGCCGTGGTCTGAATACTGGTCGCATTTCTCGTAAGTACTTTCCTTATTGGTAAGTACAGCACCACCCTCTGCACAGGTTATTATTTTTACAAAATCGAAAGACAAAGTACCAGCATCGCCAATAGTGCCAAGGTGTTTGCCTTTATAAGTTGCGCCTATTGCCTGGCATGCATCCTCCAGCAGCAGCAGCTTATGTTCTGCACATATGGCTTTAAGCTCATCGAGCTGGGCCATACTGCCACACATGTGCACTGGCATTACAGCCTTGGTGCGGCTGGTAATGGCTGCTTCTACTGCCTTGGGGTCCAGTGTAAGCGTCTCATCAATATCCACAGGCACAGGTATTGCACCAACGGAAAGCACTGCTTCAATACTTGCCACAAAAGTGAACGTAGGCATTATCACTTCGTCGCCTGCGCCAATGCCCAATGCAGCCATTGCTGTGGTAAGCGCTGCAGTGCCGCTGCTTACCAGCTGCGTATAGCCGGCACCAAAAGTTTTACAAATTTCCGCTTCAAGCTCTTTCGCCTTCCAAATGCCCTGGCGCGGACCATCAAAACCATAACGCATCAATATGCCGGTTTCCAACACATCATTTACTTCCTTGCGCTCAGCAGCGCCAAATAATTCGTAGCCTGGCATATCGTACAGATTTTAATTACAGACAAAAGTAACAGTTCCAAACGTTAGACAAGGAACTTTAATACTTAAAATTTTCTGAAAAAATGATAAGAGCTAACTCTGGAACGACCCGGGAATGCAGGTTCCGCAATGAGAAAATTTCAGATTTTTAGACCGTTTCCCGAAATAAGATATTAATTTCGTACTAAATATTCTGAAAATGAAAACACTCGTACAATTTTCTGCAGTAGCTGCTATGGCGGCATTTGGTTTTTCTTCGTGCAACAACAGTGCGCCAGCTGGCAGCACTGGTTCTGCCGATTCAACGAAAAGCGTCCCGCGCGCGGCTGTAGCTATCGCTAAGGTAGGGGCATCGCCTGAATTTGCGGGTGCAACACTTACCATGAAAAGCCCAACCGCTGAAAAAGTGGGTAAAGACTCTGCAAAAGTTTCTTTTGCTTTCGATGTTAAAGGATATGAATTGAAGGGCCAGACTGCCGACAATGGCACAAAGTCTTGCGCTAATTCAAAAGATGGTCAGCACATTCACTTTATTTTAGACAATGCTCCTTACAAAGCGCTGTACGAACCTAAGAATGAAATTACACTTGCTAACGGCACCGAACATTACCTGCTTTGTTTCCTTTCCCGATCTTATCACGAGTCTTTGAAAAATAAGGAAGCCGCTGTAATGATTCACTTTAAAATTGATGAAAAAGGCAATTTCAAAAAGCTGGAAGACCCAAAAACACCACTCCTGTTTTATAGCCGCCCTAAAGGCGATTATATAGGCAAGGATACAGCCAACATCCTGCTCGATTTCTATGTTTGGCATGGCACACTCGCTGCTGACGGTTATAAAGTGAAGGCCGACATAAGCAATGAAACAATACCAACCCAAACTTTGAGCACTACCATTGACAAATGGGAATCAAACTTTATTCAGAACCTGGGTACCGGAAAATGTAAAGTGGTACTTACCCTTGTGGATAAAGATGGCAAACCAGCTGAAGGCCCACAAACTTCTGGCACAAGAGAATTTAACTTGTCAGCTACTGATATCGTTAAAAAATAGACGATTACACGTAAACAATTTTATTATTCGGGGAAACCGTAGCGATACGGTTTCCCCAATTTTCTAAATAACGATGAAATACACTCCGGAAAAAATAAGAAAACTCGCCACCTACATGTTACTGGCGTTCACACTGTTCATGGCAGCACTTTATGTGTTGCTCAAGTGGGGCTTCTAAATCAAATAATAATTATTCCCCTACGCTGTAGTACACACAGGTAGTTACAAAATCTCTGAAGTAAGGAATCTTTGTAATAGGCGCAAGTTGCTTGCGGGGCTGCAGGCCAAACTTGTATTTGTAGATTGGGTTTATCAGGTAATCCAGTTTATTCAGCACCCTGAGGTTGCTTTTTTTCACAATCCGCTCAAAGCGCTCTATAGTAATTTGGGTATCCTTTATTTCCATCAGCTCAGCTATCACTTCTTTGTCTTCACCGGCAGCCTTTAAAATACCTTTGTAAAGAAAGCGCGGCAATATGTGGTAGTACGGCAATACACTTGCCCACTTCCTGCGGCACACCTGCTGGTGGCCACCAAATGGCATATACCACGGCGGGAAACCGAAAAATATCTGTCCACCGGGGCGCAGCAATTTTTTAAGATACGGTATAAATTTTTCCTGCTCAGGCACATGCTCTATCACATCTTTAAGAATGATCAGGTCAAAAAAGTTGCCGTATTGCTTAAGAAAAGCCTCATCGTAAACATTCTGATAAAGGAATTTCATTTTCCCCTCGGCCACTTCCTTTTTGAGTAAGTCGTTGGCCAGCACTATACGCTCGGGATTGAGGTCTACACCCACGCAATAACAACCTTTTTCTTTAAATGGCAGCAATACACCGCCTTCAGCAGTGCCTATTTCCAATACATTAGTACCGGCGCCAATTGTTTTTGTCTGCTCTATAAAGGGCAAAACATATGATGAAGAGTTTTCAACCTGCTGATCGAAGCGTACTTTGTAATCTAAGTGCTGTTTGAGCGCCAATGTAAAATGTGTTTATTCGGGTAAAATTACTTTTTTATTTCTTTTTCCATTGTGCCAAGTATAGATAACTGCCGTCTTATGCTCTCATGGTGTATTTTCTCGTAAAGTTCTATTATAAATTCTTTAGAAAGCTTGTGGCTTTGCGCGCGTTCGCTTGCGGTCTCCACTATCTCCCTCCAGCGTGCCGGCTGGTAGGCAGTCATGTTGCTGTTCTTTTTTATCTCGCCAATCTGTAGGCTCAGATCAAGCCGCTTAGCCACGAGATCTATAATCTCCGCATCAAGGTTATCCATTAGCTGGCGCAGGTACTCCAGCTGCACCTGGCTGCTCATATCGTTGGTGAATTCATCTCTTATTACAAGATGCTCCAGTATGTCTTTGAGTTGTGCAGGATTCACTTGCTGGGCTGCATCGGTCCAGGCTTCATCAGGCCGGGGGTGAGTTTCTATCATAAGCCCGTCAAAATGCATATCCATTGCCTTCTGGGCCACTTCTGCTATTCGGCTGCGCTTCCCTGTAATATGGCTGGGGTCGCAAATAATAGGCAATTCAGGTCGTCTTCTTTTTAATTCTATCGGTATAGGCCAGTTGGGTTGGTTTCTCATGCCACCTACAGCGCTGTAGCCCGAAAAACCTCTGTGTATCGCTGCCACGTCTTTAATACCCATAGCTTCAAACCGCTCTATGCCGCCCAGCCACAGATCCACGTCGGTATTAACCGGGTTCTTCACCATAACCGGAATATCAACACCGCGCAGCGCCTCTGCGAGCCGCTGCACCTGAAATGGATTGACTGTAGTACGGGCGCCTATCCACAGTGCGTCTGCACCATTTTTTAGGGCCAGTTCTACATGCTCCGTATCAGCAACCTCAATAGTATACTTAATATTATTTAAATCCCGGGCTTCATTTAGCCATTCTATCGCCACTACTCCATTACCCTCAAACGACCCTGGACGCGTCCTCGGCTTCCAGATTCCCGCCCTGAACAGCTGTATCTTCATAGCAGACAAAGCTGCCGCCGTCTCTAATACTTGCTCCCTGGTTTCTGCACTGCACGGCCCCGCAATAATGAAGGGCTTTGCTGTTTTAAAAAAAGACATATGCAAAGGTACGGGTTAGGATATGATGTTGCGCAATGGTTCTAAAATCCCGGATTACCTAAATTGGACAAGCAAGAACCAAAAAGGTTAACCGCAAAGAAGGCACAAAGGGTACGCAAAGACACAAGACATCCTTTGCGCTTTGCTTTGCGAACTTTGCATTGAAATATTTTTCCAAATAGTGACCTCATTTTATGCTTAAGGTACCAAGGTATGCAAACTTTCACCCATTTTTTTTAACTTTGCTAACAGCAAAATCAAATTGTCATGAGTAGTTATACCATACTTTCGAAATTGGATACATTGCCTGATAACCTGAAACAGGAGGTAACGGACTTTATTGATTTTTTAGCAGAAAAATCACGTACACCAAAGAAAAAAATCACACGCAAGGCAGGGAGCGCAAAAGGAATGTTTGTAATGTCACCCGACTTTGATGAACCGCTTGATGATTTCAAAGAATATATGTAATGAATTACCTATTGGATACACATGCATTCCTATGGTATATTACTGAAGATCCACAGCTTTCCAGAAAGGCTAATAATGCCATTGATGACCCAGAAGCAAACATATATATAAGCATAGCCTCTTTATGGGAAATTGCAATAAAAATTAGCAAGGGAAAGCTGGAATTGAAAAGGCCCTTCGAAACATTATTACAACAAATGGAATTAAATACCTTCGAATTACTTCCTGTATTATTTCAGCATACCG
>CAILMA010000370.1 GCA_903835145.1 uncultured Bacteroidota bacterium | reverse complement strand
CTATTATGGGTGGGGTGCTGCGCGATGTATTGACAAACGAAACACCCATAATTTTCAGGAAAGAAATTTACGCTACCGCCTGCCTCGCAGGCTCCGCAACCTATATCATTCTCGTTTCGCTTAACTGCGAGCGCACCACCTGCTTACTTATAGCCGCTTTCGTAATTGTAGTTATCCGGGTGCTTGCAGTAAAATAC
Source organism: uncultured Bacteroidota bacterium (assembly GCA_903835145.1). GTDB lineage: Bacteria > Bacteroidota > Bacteroidia > Chitinophagales > Chitinophagaceae > Flavipsychrobacter. The sequence continues at coordinate 1,800 of CAILMA010000370.1, read as the reverse complement.
CAACTCAGCCTGCCTAAATTTCGTAGCGTAAAGGAAACGCAACTATAGTCAATTTTTCCTCGTATCATTTTTTTTCACAAGTACAGCGTTGGTTTAGCCAGCCATATTCATTTCCTTCAGTAACCTTCCGGTAAACGTCGACGCATGAGAACCATTTGTTTTAGAATTTGCAGTCTTGTTGCAAGTTGACATGATAAATACAAAAAACAGAAACTGAAGTATTGTTATCAACAAGACAGTATTGCCGTAGTGCACATTTTTTCGTTTTACTCTTATCCGGGACATGCTTATTTATTCGGCTGCTAAATTTGAAGCAAAGATTCATCAATTAGTCAAACAAATAGGTGAGCAAGGTCAGTTTTATGATTGAGCACTATCATTTCTTCCTCTTGCCTGCAATTTCGATTATCAAATAATTGATTATCAATGTTATACACGGCTATTTAAAGTGATTTATATTCCCGTTTTGTAATAAATTGTATATTGCAGAGCTACCGAATCTGCTACCGCAGAGCATCGGAGTTTTAGAAATTTAAAAATTTACCGTATTGAAAATATTGTTTCTTGCCAATAGAGTGCCTTATCCGCCTTACCGCGGCGATAAACTTAAAATTTTTAATCTGGCACGGCGCTTAAATAAACGCCATGAACTCTACCTACTCACGTTCGCTCAAAATGAAGAGGATTTGAGTTACAAAGCAGAATTGGAAAAAATATTTAAAGAAGTTCATTTCGTTTACCTGCCGAAATGGAAAAGCGCCGCAAATTGCATCGCTGGTCTCTGGGACCCCACACCTTTGCAGGTGCTTTATTTCAGGAGCAACCAGATGCAGGGTGAACTCAACAAAATGCTTAAGCAACATGATTTCGACGCTATACATGTGCAGCACCTCCGCATGTCGCCCTACCTCGAAAATCGGGCTGACCTACCGCGTATACTCGATCTGCCAGATGCATTTTCATTGTACTGGGAGCGTCGAAAAACTGTAAAACGAGGGCTCCTCACCACAATCTTCGAGAATTTTGAACAGAAAAGGGTGCTGAAATACGAAGATATACTTAAAAAATACAACATCTCATTGGTCTGCTCGCAGGAAGATTTAGAGTACCTCGAAAAGATGCATGGCACTACTAATCTTAGGCTTTTGCCCAATGGAGTCGACATTTCAACCTTTAAGGCTGGTGGCCACGATTACAGCCACAATAACGTTATTTTGTTCACCGGCAATATGGACTATGCCCCAAACGTAGATGCAGTAGGTTATTTTACCGAAGCTATTCTGCCGCTCATCCGTAAAGAAATGCCACAGGTTAAGTTTGTAATAGCAGGGCAGCGGCCGGTGCAAAAAGTGCTTGACCTTGCCAGTGAGCACGTTACAGTAACCGGCTTTATAAAAGACCTTGCTGCCATGTACAACACAGCAAGTGTTGTAGTTGCCCCGCTGCGTTTTGGGGCGGGCACCCAAAATAAAGTGCTTGAAGCAATGGCAATGGGTATACCCGTTGTCTGTTCCAACATTGGCTTCGCTGGGCTGGGTATTAAGAGTGGGGAAGGGGCTATTATGCAAACTGACCCGCACGAATTCGCTAAAAGCGTTACCAATATTCTATCCTCTGAGCAGCAAAGAGCCACGATTGGAAATGAGGGAATAAAAGTAATCAAATCAAAATTCGACTGGGATGTAGTAGCACTGAAGCTGGAAGAATATTTCAATATGATAAGGAAGCAATAATGGTAGGATAAATAAGATTTTTCACATGGGTCTCTAACTTTTCTTATCTTTTCATTAAACCAGGTGG
>CAILMA010000369.1 GCA_903835145.1 uncultured Bacteroidota bacterium | reverse complement strand
GTGAGCATATTGCTCATCATATTGCCCGATGTGCTAAAGCCTGTTTGCGCCGATACGTACGATTGCTGCACACTTTCTTGATTGCGGATACCACCTGCAAATAATACAAACACTACATGGTTTACCAATCTACTACCTGTGGCGGCAAACAACCTGCCACTGGGCAAAATGTAAGGAGCCAGAATTGCACCTGCTGCTGCAGCTGCGGTGTTTTTGATGAAGGTTCTTCTTTTCATGGTCGATTAATTTTATGTACTCGGCAAATTACAATAACTCGGCAAAAACTTTATAAAGCTACTATTAAAATTGTTCCCCACAAAAAAGTCCCGAATTGAGTATATCAATTCGGGACTTTGGTAGTTAGTTTTCTATTGGGGCTACTGATTAAAAGCTCAAAATCTTAAACTCCGTTCTGCGGTTTTGTTGATGTTCGGCTTCGGTACAGGGCACACCATCTACGCATTTGTTCACAGGCATTGTTTCGCCATATCCTTTGGCTGTTAATTGTTTTGGGTCAACACCTCGGCTGATTAAATAAGTTACCGCTGCTTGCGCTCTACGTTGACTCAATTTTAAATTGTAATCATCTGCTGCTCGACAATCGGTATGACTTCTTAATTCGATTTTTAAAGTAGGATATTTCTTGAACAGGTCAAGCGTTTTATCCAGCTCTGCTGCTGCATCGGGGCGGATGGCTGATTTATCCAAATCGTAATAAATATTGTCGATGCGGATAATATCGCCTTGGCAGATTAAGCCAATATCAGCATACAAAGTTTGGCTGTTCTTTAAGCCCATCGTGCTTTTTTCTATCGTTACTGCCAAACATTTTTCTTTGTCGTTTTGCTTGATGGCGGTTACTTTATATTTACAATCAGCTTGTAGCTTAAAGCTGTATTTGCCGTCAGGACCAGTGGTAATATCTTGTTTGGTATTATCACACAAACTTTCCAGCGTTACCTTCACACCAGCCATCGGCAGTTTGCTACCTTCATTATAAATCTTGCCTTTTAATTCAAATACGGCTATTTTCGTTAAGGGTATTTTTACTTCAGCTCTATCATTGCCATAACTCAAGGTGTTTAGTGTAGTACTGTTATCTTGATAACCGTCTTTGCTGGCTCTAAATTCATAATCATGTCCACTGCTTAAGCACATACTAAATTTGCCGTCTTTGTCGGTTGTTTTGGGGTCTTTTTGTGCCCCATTTTCTATCACTTTTACTGATGATGCTTCGATGGGTTCGTTGGTTTGAGCATCATATACCAATGCATTCAACATCAAACAAGTTTTTTGGAACGAATAAATATCGTCTGTTCCTCTTCTGTTGCTCGTAAAATAACCTTCGTTGTTTAAATCGTTGGTGCAAATGCCAAAGTCATCTTTGTTGCTATTTACAGGATAACCCATGTTTCTGGGTTTACTCCATTTGCCATCTTTTTGAGTAGTGCTGTAAATATCTAATCCACCCAAACCAGTGTGTCCGTTGCTAGCAAAGTAAAGTGTACCATCATATGCAATATAAGGAAACATTTCATTGCCTTCGGTATTGATGTCGTTGCCCAAATTTTGTGGCGCACCCCAGCGGTTGCCTTCGCGTTTACACACATAAATATCGGTGCCTCCATAGCCACCTGGTCTATCACTGCAAAAGTATAAATATTGTCCATCGGCACTTAATGTGGGATGACCTGTACTGTATTCATTGCCGTTGTATTCAAATTCATCGGCGGCTGTCCAACCTTCTGCGGTGCGGCTTTGATGATAAATTTTTAGTTTCACAATTTTATCCAAGCTACGGCGCATTTTGCCTTTGTTAAAATTATCTCGGGTAAAATACATTTCATCGCCTGTGCGGCTAAAGGTGGCTACACCATCGTGTACTCGGGTATTGGCTCTGCCTTCCCATAAATGTGGTTTGCCATAGCTATTTACATCTATTTTCTTGACAAAAAAGAAATTGTAAAATGGATCGCCTGTCCATTCATAAATGCGTTTAACCCCTGTGCCTGCTATTCTATCGCTAGCAAACACTAATCCATCTTGATAATATACTGGACTAATATCGCTTTTGCTGCTGTTGAAGGGCATTAATTGGGTTCTGTACATGATGCTATCAGCATAAAACTTTTGAATCATTTTGCAAGCGTTTTCGCCTTTAGCACCTCGGCTGTCGGTGGGGCGCAAACGATTAAACTCGGCATACCATTTTTGGGCTTCGTCCATTTTGCCATTTTCTTGCAACATTTGGGCGTAATACAATTTTTCTTCGGGTGTAGCACTGTTGCTTAATACCACTTGGCTATACCAATATTCAGCATCAATATAATCATTGGTTTTGCGATAGCAATCGGCTAATTTTTCTTTGGCTTCCCAATTGTCTTCTTTGCCCAATGCTTTTTTGTAGCAATCTATCGCTGGCGAATAGGCCATTCTATCATACAAGCGGTTCGCTTTTTTCATCTCATAGCTTTGGGCTTGCACTTGCAATGACGCTATGCTACTGATGATGAGGATTGCCGTAAATAGTTTTTTGTAAAATTGATTCATATTGTGTTTGACGGTTTCGTGATTGTTGTAGAATTTTTCAATTCTTAATTATTCATTCCTAATTATTAATTATCAAAAGTATCTTGGCGTTAACATTCTATCCATTTTATGACGAAAATCGTAGCCTATCATCAATTCATAAGTACCATTATTGTAGCCACTGATTTTGGTTAAGGTTAAATCGTAAGCTACACCTATGCGCAACATTTGGTTGATTTCATAAATCATCATAAAGTCTGTACTCTCTGTTAATTTATCTCTTAATGAACTGACATCACTTCGCCAACTGGCACCTAAAGTAAGGGCATCATACAATAAAAAGCTGCCGTTTAAATCCGTTTCTACTGGACTGTTGGGCGCATATTTTAACATCGTGCTGGGTTTGAATTTTATCACATCACTTAATGGTATCATGTAGCCTGCCATCACAAATAAGTGGCGAAATTGTTTGGCTTCAGTAGGATTAATAGCATTATAGCTTTTACTTTCTAATTTATTATCTAATAAATGTGGAACTGTTATTCCTAAATACCCTTTTTGTGAATACCAATACAATCCTGCTCCAAAATTGGGCAACAACAAACTTTGATTATTGGTAAATACATTATCATTACCCGATGCAGCAGCGGTGGCTACTTGGCTCAAATTGTTCAAATAGTTAGTAACTGTGGCCTGCAAGCCAATTGATAGTTTGCTCTTTTGCGTTACTGGTAAGCGATAAGCGTAAATACCGCTAATATTGGTGGTATTGGTTACGCCTAATTGATCGTTCACTATTTGTAAGCCCAAGGCTACTCTTTCATTGTTCAATGGGCTATGGATACCAAAACTCAAGGTTCTTGGTGCACCGTCAATCCCTGCCCATTGCAAACGATAATGCGCCGTGGCACTCAAACACTCTCGACTACCTGCATACGCTGGATTTATCGCCAACTGGTTGAACATATACATCGTGTATTGAGGGTCTTGTTGAGCGTAAGTTCTAAAACTTGCTACTACAATAAATACGAATAAAATTATTTTTTTCATGTTGTTG
>CAILMA010000368.1 GCA_903835145.1 uncultured Bacteroidota bacterium | reverse complement strand
CTATTAGTTAAAGGGCTAATGTTTTATTAGATTATAGACAACGTTTCAAAAAGTACCGGAATCCTTGATTATGGCAAAAGTTGTTAGTTCTAAAATGAAAGTTCCCGAGGTGAAAGAACCTAAAATTACGAGCGTATTAATCACACAGCCCCGTCCTGAAACGGAAAAATCACCCTACTTTGACCTTGCCAAAAAGTTCAATATCAAAGTGGATTTTCACGCTTTTATAAGGGTAGAAGGGCTCACAGGAAAAGAATTTCGCAAACAACGGGTAGACATTACCGAATTTACCGCCATCATATTCACCAGCCGCAGCGCTGTAGATCACTTTTTCAGGATATGCGAAGAGCTGAAAGTAAAGGTATCGCAGGATATGAAGTATTTCTGCATTACAGAAGCTGTCGCACTTTACCTTCAGAAGTTTATTCTATACCGCAAACGGAAGGTTTTCTTTTCAGCCGATGGTAGCACCGCCGGCTTGTTGGAAATAATAGGTAAACACAAAACCAACGAAAAATTCATATTGCCACTGTCCGATAGCGTTAAAAACGACATCGCTCAGTTCTTAATTAAATACAACATCAAGTATGCCGAGGCGGCATTGTACCGCACCGTAAGCAACGACATTACTGAGGTCATGCGCACAGAATACGATGTTATTGTTTTCTTCAGCCCCTACAGCGTGCAAACATTATTTGACCACGACCCAAATTTTAAACAAAGCACAACACTCATTGGTGCCTTTGGCCCCACTACCTCTAAAGCTGTGGAAGACAATGGTTTGAGGCTGGATATTAAGGCTCCTGCACCAAACACGCCTTCCATGGTTTCCGCCCTCGAGAATTTCCTCACAGAGCTTGGTAAAAAGTAATATTAATCCATATTGTTGCTTTTAGATACTCCCCGGCACTCAAAGAGCGTCTGTCTTTTTATGTCGTAAAATACCGCCTTTGCTATCAACCTGCCTCCGGTTTTAAATCTATTTAAGATTATCTTTGTATTCCAAAAAACCACTAAACCTTGCCTGATATTATCCAGTTATTGTCAGATCACATAGCCAACCAGATAGCGGCGGGTGAGGTTATACAGCGCCCCGCTTCAGCGGTAAAAGAATTGATGGAAAATGCCATCGATGCCGGCGCATCAGAAATTCAGCTGGTAATAAAGGATGCCGGTAAGGAACTGATACAGGTTATTGACAACGGGAAGGGTATGAGCCCTACCGACGCCCGAATGAGCTTCGAGCGCCATGCAACAAGCAAAATCCGGAACATCAACGACCTCTTTACCATTCGCACAATGGGCTTCCGGGGCGAGGCGCTCGCATCTATAGCCGCCGTGGCTCAGGTAGAGCTTAAAACCAGGCAGGCAGCAAACGAAACCGGTACACGCATTCTTATTGAAGGAAGTGAAGTGAAGCTACAGGAGCCCTGCGTCGTAAACCCGGGAACGAACATAAGTTTAAAGAACCTGTTTTATAACGTACCGGCACGCCGCAACTTCCTGAAAAGCGCCAATGCCGAGTTCAGGCATATTCTTGAAGAATTTACCCGAATCGCCCTTGCCTATCCTGCTATTGCGTTCAGGCTCATCAATAATGGTACCGAGCAGTATCACCTCACATCCGGCAGCCTCAAGGCAAGGGTAGTAGGCCTGCTTGGTAACAACTACGAGAAAAAAATAGTACCCGCCGAAGAAAAAACCGACCTTATAAATATTACCGGCTTCGTTGGCAAGCCTGATGCCGCTGCAAGAACCCGAGGTATGCAGTATTTTTTCATCAACAACAGGTTCATTAAAAATGCATATCTCAATCATGCCGTGGTTAAGGCATACGAGGGCCTTATCGACAAAGAGTCATTCCCCTTTTACGTATTGTTTCTCGAGGTCGATCCCGCCCGGGTCGATGTGAATGTGCATCCTACAAAGCAAGAGGTTAAGTTTGAGGACGACCAATTGATATACAGCTACCTGAATGCAGCCGTAAAGCACGCCCTTGCCCGTTACAACATTGCACCCTCGCTCGATTTTACTTTGAGTCCAGAGATACAACACCTCACCGCGGTAAACAGGCCCCAGAATGAAGAGCGAAAGGAGCAAACCCAAAACGGTTACCTCTACAATGTGTTTACCGATAGAAATCAGGCGCACGTAGTAGAGCGCAAAGACAGCCTGCGGGAATGGAAAAGCCTGTATGAAATAGCACAAAATCCTACACTCCCTCCCATGCCTGACCGCACCCAGCCCGATGCCGCACCGGCAAGCTGGCAGCAGCCGGTAGAGGTGCACCTGCAAGGGAAAATTTACTCGGACACTGCACCAGCCGCCAGCACCACCGGCAACATGTTGCTCATTCATGGCGACTTGCTGGCTACTCCGGTTAAGTCAGGTCTTATGGTAGTTAATATAAGGCGTGCACAGGAAAGAATTATCTTCGAGCGCCTGCAGGAGCAGGTTACAGCCGGCAAAGCGCTATCGCAGCAGGTGTTGTTTCCGGCATCGTTTACATTGCCTCCTCAGGATGCCATTTTGTTGCAAGAGCTATTACCCGACCTTCAGAAAATTGGATTCAATATACTTCCGGCTGGCGATTATACTTTCACTGTAGCTGGCACCCCGCCAGATATGCAACCCGGCGATGAGCGCAACGTGATCGATGAAGCCCTCGATCAGCTTAAAAACGAAGCTCCCGATGCCGTAGGTAACAGAGCACGGGTATTGTTGGCCAACATGGCGCGTCGCCTCGCCCGCAACATAGACAGCATGGCGCAGCCCGAAAACCAGCAGGCACTAATAGATGAACTTTTCGCATGCGGCCAGCCAGAATACAGCCCCTCCGGCAAAAAAGTGTTCTTTATGCTCCGTACAGAGCATATGGAAGAAATGCTGGGGTAACCTGCGCATGACACCTTGTTTGACAATATGATGCTTAAATTTTATCTTGCCTTCCAGTTCTTCAAAGAGGGCAAATACTTGTTACTGCCCTAATATTAATAGTCGATAAACCACAACTCAGAAGTTGAAAAAGCATAATGAAAACTTAGATATTCTCAGGGTGTTTGCGGCACTATCGGTCGTCTTCTACCACCTTAATCTGCTCAGTTCCGTTTTCGATAGCCATTATTCTATTGATGTTATACAATACATCTTTCCCGGCCACCTTAGCGTTTTGGTGTTTTTCATTCTTTCAGGCTTCGTTATCTCTGCCAATACAAAGCCATTG
>CAILMA010000367.1 GCA_903835145.1 uncultured Bacteroidota bacterium | reverse complement strand
ATTTTATGGCATTGTTTTAGATGTTATGAATCCTTTAGGTTAAGGTGCGGAACTGATGTTATTCAAAAATGCATATAAACCGTTATGGCATGACCGTCCTGTTGATTGGTCGCCGACTATTGCAGCTTCCAGTTAAGCGTTTACTTATTTCTGATGTAGAGCCTTGTCTTGCTGCATTTGCTAAAAGCTGCGTAGGCTGACAACTTACAAATCATATAGCCGTAAAACCCATCCAGAAAACCCATTCTTACAAAGTACTCGTGAAAAAAATGCCAGAATGGAGAAAACAAAAGCTTGAATATAGTTACGTCTTTGTTGTTGGCAGCCGCCTCGCGTGCCGCAAGTTCGGAGTATTTTTCTATTTTTTTCAGGTGCTCACTTATGGAGGAAAAGCTGTAATGCAGCATGTCCCCGTCAAGCAGTCCCTTTTTTTCAGGAACTGTTAATTCCCAATATTCGTGCACTTTCTTCTCTATCCACCGCCCCTTTGTTCGGTTATACAGCCTCGTTTGCCTATCGGGGTACCAGCCACTGTGTTTTATCCATTGGCCGCAATACTTGGTGAGCCTTGCCATTTCATAGACATCATACTCCGGTTGCTGCTTCATTTTCATGATGCTGTGCCTCAGCTCAGGCGTAAGCGCCTCGTCGGCATCGAGGGAGAGCACCCAATCGTTAGCGGCCTGGGAAGTTGCAAAGTTTTTTTGCTCACCGTAACCCTCGAAAGGATGATTGATGACTTTCGCATTATGGTTTTTGGCTATAGCAACTGTGTTGTCGGTGGAAAAACTATCGACGATAATAATTTCATCTGCAACATCCTTAAGTGAAAGAAGGCACCGCTCCAGGTTCTTTTCTTCATTTAAAGTAATAATGACAATGCTGAGACGAATCATGTATAAAAATAACGCTTATATAGAACTTTCGCTGTAAAAATAGCGCAAATGATGGAGAATTGAAGCGGGAAATTAAAACAGCGGCACTTTGAATTGATAATTTAACCGAATGCTAATGGTCAGGCAGTTTTTATCCAAAATAACAGCAAGCGATCAAAATGAGTTTCAATCAATGTATAGCAGTCAGGCATTTCGCTTTCATACATATAATAAGTAGCCAACTTCGTACCAATCGGCATCCCAATCAGCTTCTCTTCCAGGCATTCAACATATATTTTATATAACTGTTCGGAGCGCTCTATTTTTTTGTCGAGTGAGTCTGCAATTACGATATTTTCATGAAACGAATTGTAAAAATATATGCCTGTGTAACTGGTAAAATCGACTTCCGTAAAGTTTCCCTGAAGCAGTTCGACCTGCTTGAGCCCCAGTTTTTTTATTACCCGGTTGCCAATTTTTACAAAATTAGCCCGTTGCTCTATGCCGGTAAAATAACCATCAAAATGTGCTTTCGCGGTGATACAGAACTTGCCTATTCCTGCGCCAATGTCTACTACTCTCGATTCTGGACTTCCACCCAGGAAAGCCCCGGCCTTTAAAGCTATCGCAATAGGGGTCCAATGTTTAACCGACAATTTTTGTATGTATGCCGGGAACAAGGCATCAAAAACTTCGTCGGAAATAAAATGCTGTTTGTTGTGCTCCAAAAGGATGGATATTTCGTTAATGATAATTGATGGCAAAATTAGATGAAAATCGCCGTGTTAGCGGCGCATTTTTAACCGGATTTAAAATGTTCAGTGATATCCATGAAAATAGTCTCCGCAGAAATGTTTTTCAAACTGATACGGGGAGATTCACAAAAAATATTTTTTTGAATGATTAACATTTAGGTAATAAAACCATAACGGAAGAAATGGCAATGTGATAACACTGCGATTGTACTCTTGCACAAACAAACCAACATGAAAAAAAAACATATTTTTTCTTTCTGCGGCACTTCTGCTGCTCACTTTCAGTGAATGTAAAAAGGAGCAGAGCTCGGCTACAAGCAGCCAGCCAGCAACTACAACCACTGCGTTTTCAACCGCAGGAGAGCGGGCGGTTTACACGGGCTTTCCTGAGACTTTCGAAACAGGTTCTAAGGCTGCATATGCCGATGCAACCGTGACCTTGTCGACAGGTGTGTGGGATCTTAATGATGCCCTTATAGGCGGCACAACAAGCGACCGTAAAAACGGTTCAAAATCTGTAAGGATAGAGAACACGGGTATGGTTACAATGCAGTTCGATAAAACAAGCGGCGCGTCTCAGGTTACGATAGCGCATGGCGTTTATGGCACTGATGCATCGAGCACCTGGGGCCTTTGGTATTCAACAAACAGCGGCAGCACCTGGACACAGACTGGTAGCACAGTAACTACATCATCAACCACTTTGAACACCACTACATTTACTTTAAGCACGAGCGGCAACATTCGTTTTCAGGTGCGTAAACTTACTGGTGGCCGTCTCAACATTGATGACATTACAATCACCGATAATTCTGGCACAGGTGGTGGCGGATCTGATACCACACCAACGCGCGATGACAATATGGCGCTCGGAAACCCAAGCGGTGCAACAACCTCAACCAGTAACATGAACAATTACCTGATGGATAAAGTCCAATACACCCTTTCTTACAACAATTCTAAAGGTATGGCCAACTGGTGCAGCTGGCACCTCAGCACAGCCTGGAAGGGCTCAGCGGCACGTTGCAATTGCTTTACATCCGATGTTTCGTTGCCAAGCGGATATTTCAGGGCGACTACATCCAACTATACAAGCACAGGATTTGATCGTGGGCATCTTTGCCCATCGGAAGACAGAGATGCGAGCGATACCGACAATGCTAAAACCTTCCTGATGACCAACATGACACCACAAGCGCCAAACATGAATGAAGTGACATGGGAAGCTTTTGAAACCTATTGCAGAACCTTGATGTCAGCTGGTAACGAATTGTATATCATAGCTGGTGGATACGGCACTGGTGGTAGTGGAAGCAGCGGAGGTACTACCAATACTATTGCAAGTGGTTCTATAAATGTTCCTTCACACTTCTGGAAGATAGCCGTTATTCTGCCCGTTGGCACGAACGACGTTAGCCGCATCACTACCTCAACAAGGGTAATAGCGATAGACATGCCGAACACACAAACTGTAAATACACACACCTGGGATTACTACCGCACTACTGTTGATGCTATTGAAACCGCTACGGGATATGACTTCCTGTCAAATGTTTCTACAAGTATACAAAGCACGCTTGAAAGCCATGTAGATGCTGGCCCAACTCATTAATAGAAAATCACTTTCCTTAAAAAAAACAAAACCAAACATCAATGCCAATCAAGAAATCATTGTCCTATTTGTCACTTGGTGCTGTAGTGATCTTTGCTTCCTGCAGCAAGCAACATCCCGAAACGACGGCAACAACACCCGTCAATAACAACCTCACCCTTGCGGGCAGCAGAATTGCAGGGGCAACAATGCTGGGTGCACCAGTAGCAGAAGCTAAAATCTATAAATTGCTCCCCGGGTATGGCAGCTCCGATGACTTTGAAGCGAGCGGAGTTTACTGCCTCGGAGGTTATTTTTATGTAGCTTGCGACAACATGCAAAAAGTGCCGAAAATTAAGAGCACACTTCCCATTAATAGCTCTTCTAATTCCTTACTTAGCACAGGCGCTCCAGGCTCCGGGTCGTCAAATTTTGAAGCAATAACCTACGACAGCCACAGCTCTGCGAATTTTTACATTGTCGAAGAGTCAGCTAACAGTCATGGCTCTGTCTACCAGCCAAGAATATACAAATTCAACTCAAGCATGAGTTATACCAGCCGCGACTGGGTTGATTACTACTTTACATCAGCTAATAGCAATAAAGCTTTTGAAGGCATTGCCTGGGTTTATCGTGGTGGAAATAATTACATGCTTGGACTGGTTGAAGGGACGGGCAAGATTCCGGTATTGAGCAAATCAAGCAGTGACTGGGTAGTAGTTGATTCTATTACACTACCATCGACGGTGACATTTGCTGACTATGCTGATATTACAGTGAAGGGCGATACTATTGTTGTGCTTTCTCAGGAAGACTCGCAATTTTGGATGGGTAAGTTAAGCACCACTTCCTGGAGCATCGTTTCTACAATTGGCAGCTACCAGTTTCCACTTGGTGGCACCGATGGCACTGTTGGCACCGGCAGTAATGTAATTTACGGGAATGTTGAAGGCATATCGTTTATCAATGATTCTCAGGTTGTTGTGTGTTCAGACAAAGCGAAAAGTGGACAACCTGCCTACCAATCGTACAAAGACCAATCTGTTCACATTTTCACATTACCTCATCATTGATTCTAATAAATGAACATAGCAACAGGCTGTCGCTGACCACGACAGCCTGTTTTTTTTAAGCCATACGCAAAAAGTGTTCAGGCAGGATCAATTTACAACTACATTCTCGAATCGTGTTTCGCCCTTGTGCTCAAATACTATTGTATATATCCCCTTTGGCCACGATTGAGTGGTTATTTGAAGCACATCCTGAACAAATCCGGTATACACTACCCTTCCTAAAACATCTGATATTCTTATTTTTGTAGGACTTCCGGGCGTTGCATCCAGTACCTTTATATTCAGTTCATTAGCAGCGGGGTTAGGAAATACCATGATATTTTTATCCGCGGCAAGTGCTTTGTACCCCTCTGCATATGCTGGCCCTACCAGGAACTGACCCATCATGCCATCGTCTTCATGCATGAGTATGTGACAGTGATACATATACAGTGTAGTGGTGTCCGCAAAGTCTTCAAATTTGGCAATGAAACGTACGGTCTCTGCCGGCTGTATCAGGAGCACATCTTTGCGGCCGCGTTCTAACGCACTTGGCGCATGCCCGTCGCGGTCCAGAATATAAAAATGTACATCGTGCATATGAAAGGGATGGGCTACCATTGTACTATCAAATAGTGTCCAGATTTCAACACTGTTTAATGGAATTCGATAGTCAATACGCATCATATCAAACCTGTTGTGATTGAAATAAAAAGGGCCGTCCATTACATTCATGCTGTCTGCCTCCATATAAATAGTATGTGCACCCGTTGCCATGCTTTCGAGCAGCGGCGTGTCTGGTATAAGTGCAGCCGGGATTGACGTAATAGGGCTGAAAGTGGGTACACTAACATTGATTTGCAAAATATTGAAATCTATCCCGTTCAACGGGCTGTTCATCAGGGGGCTACCAGGCGGCATGGGCATTGTAGGCCCGCCTTGTATACCCATTGATAGCTCAGAGGCATAACTCATGAGGTACAGACGCGTGCCGGTGAGCCCGCCAAGATCCAGCAATACTTCCGCACGTTCCCCAGGCGACAATCTGATGCGGGTAGTAGAAACAGGTGCCGGCAGCAAGCCGCCATCGTTGCCTATCACGTAGAAGGAGCGGTTACCAGTGAAACCAAAATTAAAGGTCCGCTCCCCCGATGCGTTCAGCAGACGCATTCTCACTACCTGCGCCGGCATATTAACTGAGGGAGTGTCTGTGCCATTCACAAAAACTATACTATCCACCATACCCTTTGGCATAAACTGGTTGTTGCTATCAAGTTCGAAGGATTGTACAACTATCGGAAAATCATCTATCCCGTATTTTCTTGGCAACGCAAGTGCTGCCTCGTCCTCATCGCGAACTATAATGAGACCTGCATCACCCTTCATAGCCTGCTCAGCTGTTTTCATCATCATGTGCGGATGATACCAGTAGGTAGCAGCCCGGTTCCTGATAACAAACTGAGGATTCCAGGAGCCACCATCCATGATAAGGCTGGAGGGGCCTCCGTCATTTTTCGGCGCAACATGAAGTCCGTGCCAATGCATAGTGGTGGTATCACCAATATGGTTTATTACGTTTAAGCTCACACTGTCGCCCTTACGCATAATGAGGGTTGGGCCAAGGTATTTATTTGCATTTATACCGAGCGTTTGGGTAATAGGGCCGGCAAAAACCTGCACACTGTCTTTGTGCACTGTAAGGTTGAAATTTGTGCCGGAAAGTGTATCTGGTATAAATAAAGGATGTTGGGCAAATGCACTACCAGACAGTCCAATCAATATTGTACTTAGTATTTTTTTCATGCGGAATTTTTTGATAAAAAAAGGAATGCGATGAACCCGGATAGGGCTACCACAAAAAGACGAAAATGAACCTGTTTACACAATTCAGGATGCCAGCCATATTTTTCAGTAGGAAACCAATTGGAGATGTGGCCGGGCATTACGATTCAGCATTACACACGTAATACCCTGTTCAGCAAATATATTGACTCTGAAATAAGTAATGGCGGTGGAATTTCAACCTTTATAGTATGTGAAATACGGGCGGGAAAAGGCCTACAGCCAGAACGATAATAGTAAGCTTGTGGCACCAGTGCATAACCGTCAGTTTTATGAAGGAAAGACTTTGAAGAAACGATGTGATTGTCTTTACAACTTGCCTTTACAACTTTATCAGAGCAGCATCTTTTTTTATGGTTTTCATGCTTGCCACAGCAATTTTTTTCGGTATCGGCAGTAAAACAGACCTCTTTAAACTTTCCCTTACAGTAGTGAAATGAAAAAGTAACGCCCAAAACTGAGGCGGTATAAACCAGTACCAATATGATTACCAGAAGCTTTTTCATTGCAGAAGCGTATGTAAAAATACAGAATTAAAAAAGAAGGGGCAAACGATTGGTGGCGAATGACAAAAATCATCGTGGCGCGAAAAAAATTTGTTTTTATAAGTGTACTTATTATCTTTGCACAGACAATATATACAATTACTAAAAAAACAAACAAATTATGTGGACAAAAACGCACACCATCGTATCGAAAGACGTGACTGGCCAGCAAATGTGGAAGCTATTTTCAGATGTGAACAACTGGCACAAATGGGACGACGGCATAGAGTATGCAAGTATCGACGGAAAATTTGAGCAGGGAAACAGTTTTATTTTAAAGCCTAAGGGTGGCCCAAAGGTTAAAATAGAATTGGTTGAGGCTGTTGCCGGTAAGAAATTTGTAGACCTCACGAGGTTTCCATTGGCAAAAATGTACGGAACGCATACATTTGAAGAAACAAGTGAAGGCCTGCGGATGACAACCACTATGAAGGTGGAAGGCCCGCTCGGTTTTTTATGGAAAAAGCTTGTAGCCGAAAAAATAGCCAATGGACTGCCTACTGAAATGGTAGCGCAGGCCAGATATGCAAGTATTTTATGAAAAAGGAGAGCGCATTTAGTGTAGACACCCCGGAAGAAAGTTCCGGATTCCTGCTGTGGCAAGTAACGAGCCTGTGGCAAAGGGAGATCAGGAATGCTTTAGTTGTTTTTGACCTCACGCATTCGCAATTTGTGCTTATGGCAAGTATGCTCTGGCTATCTCAAACAGATGGGGAGATAACTCAGGTAGTGCTATCCAATCACACAAAAATCGACCCTATGACCACCTCCACGGTTTTGCGCACGTTGCAAAAAAAAGGCCTGCTGGAGCGGCATGAACACGCTACTGACACGAGAGCGAAAACGGTAACGCTGACCCCAAAGGGCAAAGAGGTAACCAAGCTTGCAATAGTTGCTGTAGAAAAATTCGATAAGGCATTTTTTACTGCGCTCGGTGCCGGTACCAGCGATTTCAATAAAATGTGCCTGTTGCTGCTTGAAAAACATTAAAGTTGCTGAGCAACCAAGTGATTTACAATCTTGTCGATTTTTTTTGTGCTAAGGCAGCTTTTTCTCACATTTACCTTTGCGCCCTCAATGAAATAACTGTCCGGACAATATTTTAATGCGTTCATTAAAATTATTCAACTTAATTTTGCGCCTCAAAAAATCGGGGTTATTAAATTAAAGCCAATGGTTAAGAGGTTACTGATTGCAGGTTTGAGCATTTGTGCTACAACTTCATTTGCGCAGGTTTCGAAGGTTGATGACATTAAAAAGTCTCTTTCTACAGAAAATAAAGATACCGTTGCCTGGTTTCATGGCGGTATGATTAATATAGGCATCAATCAGGGATTCCTGCACAACTGGTCGGCGGGTGGTGAAATAGCATCGATGTCGCTGAATGGTATCTTTAACGGATACCTAACCCACTACAACCACGGTATAGTATGGACCAACAACCTGGATATCAAGTACGGGCTCAGCTATATTTACTCAAACGATTTCGTACCCCGGAAAACTGACGATGTTATTGACTTTACCTCAAAGTATGGCAGCCAGTTAAAGCGCAGTAAGGATTT
>CAILMA010000366.1 GCA_903835145.1 uncultured Bacteroidota bacterium | reverse complement strand
ATGATAAGTATCTCCAGAATTACCTCAACGAGTATTGCTATCGTTTCAACAGAAGGTACATGAAGGAAGCTATTTTTGACAGGTTACTTGTAGTGGCTGTTTCATATACGAGCTATGGGTATGCAAAGGGATAATCATTTTTAGCTATTATTTCACAGATGCGAATAGTAGTATAGAAAGGGAACTGCGCAAGACCTATTTATTGCCAATTTATTCAGGCCAAGTTTATGATGAGCAAAGCGGCAATAGGAGTCATAGCGACAGCCACCGTTTTAATTTGCGTTTTAATTACTCCATTGATTCCTTCAATTCAATTATATTCAGTCCCCAGTTAGCCTTACGGAAAGGAGCGAGCGGACAAACAACTGCGGGACAAACAACTTATGGGCCGGTAGCCATCAACAGCACTGAGAATACAAACGAAACCAATCAATTGGCTATTAATTTTTCTGGTAGTCTCTTATACCGACACAGGTTTTCAAAAAAAAAAGGCAGAACTTTTTCAATGAACATCACAGACAATGACAACACTAATACAAATAATGCTGGTGTTACGGGGCATAATATTTTTAGTTCAAGCCCCTCGTTAAATGATACTCTGGACCAACAGTCCAATCAGAAACAAAGAACATTGGGAATTAACGGGAATGCCACAGTCACAGAACCGATTGGGGCGAAAGGATTGTTGAAGTTGGAATACAATCTCGGTTACCTACCCTCATTATCAATCAAAAATACTTATATATTTTCACGCATAAATTATAGAAATTTTATATTTGATACTCCCTTATCCAGTTCGTTTTCAGAGAATAATACCGTACAAAAAGCAGGAAGTAGTTATCTCTATCGAACGGGAGAAATTGAAGCATCAGTAGGTTTATATTATCAGTTTACGTCTCTGAGGAACGAAAATATTTTACCGCAAGCATTTGTTGTTCACCAGAATTATAAAAATATGTTACCTATCGTCACCTTCCTATATAAATTTTCTAAAACAAAAAACCTACATTGCTCGTATTCTGCGTCGACCCAAGAACCATCAGCAAACCAGTTACAAAATGTGGTTAATAATACAGATCCATTGCACCTCACAACCGGCAACCCCTTGCTTTTACAAACCTATCAAAATAATATTTCTTGCCGATACAACGCTTCACACAAGGATGACGCAAGCAATTTTTCTATTTCAGTTAACGGTGGCTATACACTTCACACAATTGCTTCTAACACCCTAATTGCATTACGTGATACTATTATTGGCGAAAGATTAGTATTACCCAAAGGCTCGCAAATCACTATGCCAGTGAACATAAACGGCAGCCGGATGTTAAATACAAACTTAAATTTTGGTGTTCCTCTTCAACCGATAAAGTGCAGACTTGGACTTAGCATCAATGCAGGCATCAATTATATTCCATCGATAGTCAACAGCGAAGTGAACTTCCAGAAAAATAAAAACCTGGGACTTGGTGCAAATATAAGCAGCAATATCAATGAGAAAATAGATTTCATGATTTCGTCGAATGCGACCATGTCAAATAATTCAAATTCGCTAAACACTCAACTGAACAATAGCTCTGTTACTGAAGACAGTAGAGCTACATTTAATTTTATTTTTTGGAATGACTTTGTTTTTAACACAGCCCTGACCTACCAAATGAACGCTGGTATTTCTTCCGGTTACAATCAAAATTATCTGCTTTGGAATGTGACAATTGGTAAAAAGATTTTTAAAAACCATTTGGGAGACATCAGGCTATCTGCGTTTGACGTGTTTAACCAAAACAGTAATATCACCCACATTGTTTCGGACACCTATATACAAGATCAAAGAATCAATGCCATTCAGCGCTATGTCCTTCTTACATTTACTTATAAGTTACGTGACTTCAAGAAATAACCTAGATTATCTACTTTTATTGACAAACATCATTTTGTCTACACTTGATTGATTGCAGGCGTTGCTGTAAACTAGAGAAAAACAGGGATTGCCTAAAGCAATGCACACAATCGGAGTGTGCACAAAGATTATTTTATAATTATTTATTGAAATACTGTTCGCTTTTGCTGTCTGAACATACTTCCGTACAACGCCCCAGACCGAACATTATATGGACTGCTACATCCTTTTGTCGTCAAAACAATACAGCATCAAGACTTATGTCGTGGGGTTCTGTCGGGAGGTGATCTACAATCTGGAAGGGATAGCATACGCCAAGTTTATACCCTTCGGGATGCGTGCTGAAAAACTGATCGTAGTACCCCGAACCATATCCGAGGCGATAGTTGTCCCGGCTGAATGCAACACCAGGAACTATGAACAGGTCTATCTTGCCGGCATACTCTTCGCTGTTTGCAGGATGCTTAGTTCCGTACCTGCCGTCTTCCAGCTCTTGCAGAGATTTTAATATAAGGTTTTGGAGGGCTCGTTTGGGCAGTGATTTAGGACAAACAATGGTATAGCCGCCAGCCAGCAATTGCTCTATGAGCGGGCAAATGTCGATTTCGCTTCCGAAAGGCAAATAAGCATGTATTACCCTCGCCTTCCGCTCTTCAATAATTTTTAAGAGTTTCGCGCAGAGTCCCTTATCAAGCACGGCTTTTTCAGTAAGCGGTAGTTCATCCCGTTGCTGGCGCATTGCCTTTCTTATCGTTGCTTTAACTTCTTTTTCGTTCGTCATTTTACATTTCAACTTTGTAGATCATTTGCACTGAACAAGCCGTTTATAAACGCTTCAATGAACGAAAATAAGAAACAAGTTTAATCACCAATCAAATCGCCGGTGCCGTATAACTCAAGCGGATAAAAAAAGGCCACTCCGGGAGCGGAGTAGCCATGAAAAAACTACACAAAAAAGAAAACCCCTATTAATAGTATTGAGCTTCTTGCATTTTACCACACGGAGCTTACATTTTAGTACTTTTATTCATCTTTTTGCATGCCTTAGTACAAGTATGTCCTTTTTCACCATGAGCATACATGTGCTTGCCATCTTTGCAAGCAGCTGTGCATTTGTGTTCCTTTAATTCCATTTTCTTGCCAGACATTTTGTCCTGAGCGTAAGAAAAGTTAACCATAGTTACCCCCATAAGTACGGCGAAGGCAATGTTTCTTGCTGCTTTCATTTGTTGTTGATTTTTTAAATGAACAATTTTTGAATTGCTAAGGCTGCCGGCACTGCTTATTGCAGTTTCCAATCAGCCCTTTCCAGGATTATTTACGAACGACTTTTGAAATTGGATTTCAATTCCTTAAAAAAATGAGTCAAGGGCAAAAAAAGAGGGGCAAGCCCCTCCCATTTAATAAATGACCAGACCGCTTACTATTTTGCCAATCTTTCAATTGCGGCGATAAAATTATGAATATCGTCCTCCGTGGTATCCCAGGAGCACATCAGGCGCACCTCGTGGGTACTGTCTTTCCATACATAGAAAGGGTTGTGTTCCTGTAGTGGCTCATACCAGTGGCGTGGAATCTCTGCAAATATTGCGTTGGCTTGTACTGCCCGTGTTATTTTTATTTCGGGGTGGCTGCCAAGTGCAGTTGACAGCTTCACAGCCATACTATTGGCATGAGCGGCGGTTTTGCGCCATAGCTCCCCGGTAAGCATAGCTTCAAACTGGGCAGCGATAAACCTTGTTTTTGACGCAAGTTGCATCACTTGCTTATGTTTATAGGCTATCAGTTTGTCGAGATCTTTATTAAATACCACAACTGCCTCTCCATACATCATGCCAGCCTTCGTGCCTCCAAGCGACAGGATATCAACACCGGCCTTACCGCTCAGCTCGGCAAGACTGCAGCCGAGTGCAGCTGCAGCATTAAAAAACCTTGAACCATCAACATGCAGGTACAAATCGTGCTCGTGGGCGAGCCGGGCAAGTTCTGCTATTTCAGTTGGGGTGTAGAGTGTGCCATATTCTGTACTTTCTGTAAGCGACAACAAAGCTGTTTGTGCATAGTGCACATCACCCTTGCGTATAAGACGCTCCTTCACCGCTTCCGGGGTAAGCTTACCCTGTTCATTGGCTGTTATGGGGAAGAACCTGCAACCGGTAAATGTTTCCGGTGCGGAAGACTCATCGCAGTAAATGTGGGAAGTATCGGCACAAAGTACCGCATTGTAAGATTGCGT
>CAILMA010000365.1 GCA_903835145.1 uncultured Bacteroidota bacterium | reverse complement strand
GGAGCAATAATTCCGGCTCAAGCATTCTGTTAATATTTAGAAGCAAACGTTAGGTTGTAGTCAAGAGTTCTTCTCTGAAAATTTGTTTTCGCCATTTTCCGATGCAAAAATGGTTTTGCCTTCATCATGCCGGCATATTAGGAGGGATGTTTAAATGTGCACTTAGGATGCTATTTTCGACCGTCCTCTTTGTAAAACACTTGCTAAAGGGCAGGTCGCAGAAAATTTGACAAACTAAGTTGTAGTACCATAGTCGGCCAAAGCTCCTGTGCCGAAATTCCATACATAACATGTCTCGGTAACGTTTGAATTATAGCTTGAGTATCGCTGCATTATTTTCTCCGTTTTGGAAAATGTAAAAACCGAAGGGGCAAAGCGCGGTGGCTTTGAAAGTGAACTCAACCATATACCAGATTCGTATTGCTGGGCGTTGCCTGCAGCATTTTGTTGCTGTTCCATACTTGAAAATTTTAGAACGTTAATAAGTGATGTTTATTTTTTTCTCCAGCCCCGACTCCTATGGTTCGTTCCCGAATCTGAATGTAAAGTACGTTCCCGCCAAAGCGCTATCCAAAATATCTTCACTAACGGTCGAAAAACTTCACTAACGGTAAAAAAATGGGGAAAACGGCAGTTGGAATTAAGGAAAAAATTAATCATTCAGGCGCATAAACGGCTATGAAGAATTGTTTGATTGCGGTGTGAATGGGTAAATCATTAGCTTTGAGCCGATGCCTGAAACAGCAAAATCAACGAAACGAATAGCTATAATTGGTGCCGGTGCAGCGGGGTGTTTTGCGGCAGCCAGCATTGCAAACAGGCCGGGCCTGGAAGTTGTGGTTTTTGAGAAGACCGGGAACGTGATGATGAAGGTGAAAGCTTCTGGCGGCGGGCGTTGCAATGTGACCCACGAATGTTTTGAAATCCCCGAGTTGCTTACCCGATACCCGCGAGGGAAGCAGTTGCTGAGAAAATCGCTCTACCAATTTACACCAGCCGACACCATAAAGTGGTTTGCTCAAAGAGGTGTAAAACTGAAGACGGAAAACGACGGCAGGATGTTCCCGGAAACGGATAGCTCGCAAACGATAATAGACTGTATATGGCAGGAAATGATGCTGCAAAAGGTGCAGGTTTACTACCATAAAACCGTCTCGAAAATTAAAAAAACAGATTCGGGAATTAACCTCCTGTTTGCCGATGGCAGTAACTATAGTGCCGACGCCGTGCTGGTTGCAGCCGGAGGATTCCCGAAGAAGGAGCAATACCAATGGCTTACAGCAACAGGGCATAGTATTGAAAACCCTGTGCCATCGCTATTTACTTTCAATATACCCAGCAACCCCGTGACCGAGCTGATGGGTGTGAGCGTACCAAACGCAACGGTAAAAATTGCCGGTACGAAGTTGCAACAAACCGGACCGTTGTTAATAACCCACTGGGGTATGAGCGGACCCGCGATATTAAAAACCTCGGCTGTTGGCGCGAGGGAACTGGCGGAGAAAAACTATGATTTTACCGCCCTCATCAACTGGCTGCCAGCCTATACCGATAGTGACCTAAAAGAAAAACTTGCTGACATACGGAAGGAACAAGGCAAGCAACTGGTGCAGCATAAAAATCCTTTTGAGCTACCCCGGCGCCTATGGGAGTTTTTACTGGAGCAATGCGGTATAAAAGAAGATGTGCGGTGGGGCGAACTGCCGGCAGCCCAGCAAAATAAACTTACAGAGTACTTACTCAGGAATGCATATGCTGTAAAAGGGAAAACGACATTTAAAGAAGAGTTTGTAACCTGCGGTGGTATTTCGCTCTCAGAAATAGAACCACAAACCATGCAGAGCAGGAAAGTACCGGGGCTCTATTTTGCCGGAGAAATACTTGATGTGGATGGCATTACCGGAGGATATAATTTTCAGCATGCATGGAGCAGCGGATGGATCGCTGCCCAGAACATACAAGCGCAACTGGCAGCCCGGAGGCCAGAAGGCGAACCCGTTTAAGTGCAAATAAATGGAGTAAACTGATTGATTTACTTAAGGCCTGTCTCCTTCTTAATAGCTACGAAGTCAATAGGTGTTACTATGCCATCAGCGGGGTTTTCCACGTCGTTTCTTACATTAGCCGTTACGATAAAACTGCCCGATTCGAGGTAGTTGTTCTCCCCCACTACACGCAGTATCATTTTACCTACTTCGGCAGCTTTTTTTGCCTTTTGATCTGGTGTAGCTTTATATAGTGTGGCATCGCCCACAACAATCAGTAATTTAGTACCATCGCTCTCTGGCTTTAGTGTAAGTGATTGCCAGGTTGGGAGGATGGTGATCAAGCTATCTTCCATTTTGTGTTTCACGCTATCCCAGTTCATACCGTCCTTGCAGGAGGGCATGGAGAACAACAGAAATGAAGCGATGACCAAACCAAAGAAATATTTCATAACGCAGTATTGTGTGGTAAAAGTAAGGAAAAGGGTACGAATCTGAACATTAATTCAACTGCATATTATAACTAAAAGTTAGTCAATGGCATCTATGCTACTTACTGCTTTCATAGATGCAAATTTGATCTAAAAAGGTTTTTAGAGCTGTGCCTGCATAGGGAATTACCTGCCCTCCGGCGTTTACTGTTGTACTGTTATAGGATATCCTAAAGGTGTAAATAGCAGCCGTGGACCACGTGGTGCGCGGCATTGAAAACCTATCGAGCGCGCTCTGGCGAAGTAGAAAATTCAGCGAATCGAGTTGTGCTGCTGCCAGCTTACTGATCTTTGGTTCAGCATTGTGTGCCAATGCTGCGGCGTGCCAAAATTTTGTTCCTCCGGCTTCGTCAATAGCAAGTTTCACTTTCTTCGCCTTTTCCTGAGTCGCATCGCCAGAGCAAGTATAAATGAGCCCGTGAAAATCTATAGCTTGCCGGATATAAAAATCCCTATTTACAAATATGATGGGCCGGGGTGTTTTAAAAACACTGATTGCAGCTGTATTTCTTGCCTGAATTACAAGCGTGTCTTTCGTGAGCCTTAGTACTTTAAAATCTTCGCGGGCATTACTCCTGTCCACTGTTTTTCCTGACTCAATAGCTGGCGCTCCATTCATAGTGAGTAAAGTATCAGAGACCTCCAGAAAGGTTTCCCTGTGCCGATACCCGATAGAAACGAAGGCTTTGTTTTGCTGCAGTTCGAGGTATTCACCTTCAGGCCCTATCCAGGTGCCAAAAACCGGCACTTTTCCAGCGCTTGATACATCTTTAGCTTGTGCCTTTGTTTGCAGGGCCGTAAACAAAAATAGCACCATTAACCCCAAACGACAGACCATAAAAACCTATGTATTTTTTAAAAAAAAGACAGCATTATTTCAGACCGAGTACATCCTTCATAGAAAATACACCTTGCTTACCATTTACATATTCTGCCGCCAATACGGCACCGAATGCAAAGCCAGCGCGGCTGTGAGCCGTGTGAATAATTTCGATATCGTCGATTTCCGAACTGTATTTTATGGAATGAGTGCCCGGTACATTTTCGATTCTATGCGCCATAATTGGCAGGATTTCGTGGCTGTTTACGAAGTTCAGAGCCCATGTCTTTTTTCTATCCAAGCGCTCAAGGATTTGCTCTGCGAGCGTAATTGCGGTGCCGCTTGGCGCATCTTTTTTCTGCGTGTGGTGGGTCTCTTCTATCGACACGCCATATTCTGGCTGTCCGTTCATCATGGTTGCCAGTAACTTATTGACTTCGAAAAAAATATTTACCCCAACACTGAAATTTGAAGCATGTAAGAAGGCGAGATTCGTTTCGTTGACTTTCGCGACAACCTCCGGCAATTCCTCGTTCCAGCCGGTGGT
>CAILMA010000364.1 GCA_903835145.1 uncultured Bacteroidota bacterium | reverse complement strand
GTTCATTCATAGCGGCCATTATATTGCCCATCGGTATGTGTTCGCCGCCTATGTTATAGGCATTGCGTTCCCATTCTTCCCTCACGTCTATGAGCATGAAGCTCTTGCTGTTTCTAATCCAGTCTTTAAGCGCTGTGGCCGTTACTTGCTGCATCATTATTCTTTTATTAGCCCCAGTGCTGCCAGCCTTTCCTTAATAATGTAGAGCGGAGATACTATGGCATTGACGTACTGGAAATTCCCTTCTTTATCGTTCTTTATAGATAGTTGTATGCCGCTGGCCTCACTTTGAATGGCATTGGCAACATACCGGTTATGTACGTAGTCATAAAGCAGGTAGGGTGCTCCGGATGACCCAAATCTGAAATACCCCTTTACCAGGTACCGCAGACCCTCAAAAATATAGTTGCCGCCCACCTCATCAGGGAAAATACCGAAGTGGTCCAGTATGCCTTCTATTCTCGCCTCATTGAGCAACCGGCCCGCCGGGCTGTTGGGCGCGCTTTGCAGGCAAAACATATCACCGGGATTCTCTTCATAAAAATCGCAGTTGATGTCGATCTTGGGTATCCGGGATATGATCTCATCGGGCATGTTGGCAATCTTGTAAAGTGCGATATCAGCCCCGTAAAACGCTTCAACCAATTCTACCTCAAGCAGGTAAGTGAATTTGTGCGCATCGGCTTCATACACTACCTGGTGGGGTTTAAAGTATGCAGTGAGCTCGGGGTGGTTATAAAAGCTGTTTTCTTTGAACTGAATGACAACGTGGGGTGTGCAGATTCGTTTCTCGGCAAGTGTTACCCAACGGGTATCAAACCGTTTTTGTTTCAGTATATTGGCTATACCTTGTATCGCAGCAGGGTCGGCACTGTTCAGGTACATTTTACGGGTATATTCATCAACAAAATAGTGTTGGTCGAAAAATACTTTTTGAGCCCCGTCAAGTTTGTATAGTATGTCCTTCCTGAATAGTTCTTCATCAATAGATTTGAAATAACCCGCCGGTATTCTTAAGTTATGTGCTACAGAGAGGAAGTAACCACCGCCAATGTGAAAAGCACATATATTGTTCTCGAAAGTTCTTTTTTTCGGCTCTTCAGCATTATAGATCCACATAATGCGGTGAAGCGGAGAGGCTTGCTCGTCAATTAATTGTCTCTTACTTGTAATCATAAAAAAGCCTGATTTTAATGACCGGATTCGGAAGGTGAAATTACGGTTTTAAGGCTGAAAGTTGGTTAGTATTATTGGGTGTAAAGGCATAATTGTGCCTTTTGCCGTGCCGGAAAATAAGGCTACGGGAAACGAGCTGGCCCAATGACATCGCGATTAGCAGCGTATTTAAGGGCTTTTGCAACGAAGCAGAAATTGGAAGGAATAGTCTAATGGTGGGCTTTATTTCTACATCCTCTCTTAAACGTTCTTCCGTCTAAATTTTAAAGCAAAAACCGGAAGTTCTTTAGAACCCCCGGTCTTGACCAGATAATTATACTTTGAAAATGGGATGCTATTTTATCTTACCCGTTACCAATTCCCAAATTTCGCGTTCCAGTTCGTCGGCATGAGTATTGATTTTCTCCGCCTGTTCCAGCAGGGGTTGTACGTCAGGGTGATTTTTAAGGTCCTGGGCATTAATTTTTATGTTCAGGTAACAGCCTTTAACCGAGGCCCTTGCACACAGCGCGCCAACGCCAGCATCGCTTACACTATTTGGGTTGCCTATTTCTACCATTGTTTTTATTAGGCTGAAAGATTCATAGGCTTTCTCCATAGTGCGGTAGGGCACTCTTATAGCATTTATGGTTGCTGCTTGTATTGCTGCTTTCCTTGTCGTTTTTTCATCATCGTTGCCTTTTGGCAGTCCAAATGCATTCATGATTTCGTTGAATGCAGCCGTATCTTCATCAACCAGAGCAAGTAACGCTGTCATCAGCGCCTGACCTTTTACTGCATGGTTTGAAAATTCTTCCCAACGGTTGTCCCAGCCTTTTTTATGAGCAGAAAGGTTGGCAACCATGGTTGCCAATGCGGCACCCAATGCCCCGCAATATGCCGATATAGAGCCGCCGCCAGGCGCCGGGCTTTCACTCGCCGTTTCTTGAGCGAACCCGGTAATAGTGAGGTCTACAAGCTTTTTCTCTTCTATATCTTTCAGGCGGTATTCTATTATTTTCTTTTTCGGGTCAAATGGTCCGAGCTCGTCAAGCCCCAGCGACTTCACTGCTATTTTTATGATCTCAGCCTCTGTTATGCCCAGGCTTCTTTGTTGTTTGCGAAGGAAGTATTTGCCAGCCTCAAGAATAGCTTCAAGAGGTACAAGCCCTACCAGTTCGCTACCTGTAACCCTCATGCCGCGTGCAGTGGCCCGCTCGCAGCAAGTATCGAATGCTACATGGAGCGGGGTAATATACATGTTGGTAAGGTTCATTGATATCTGGGCTATCCCATATTCTTCAATAAACCAACCTATTCCCTTAACGGCTTTAAGCAGGCCGGGCTCCCATACTACTTCTCCATTTTCATCCTTCACTATTTTTCCGTTTCCGTCTTTTTTCTGCCTGCCCTTTTCCCTTACGTCAAATGCCACTGAGTTTGCCCTGCGCGTGCTGGTAGTGTTCAGGTTCACATTGTAGGCTATCAGGAAATCGCGCGCACCTATTGCAGTTACACCGCTTTTTTCGTTCATAGCCACCGGGCCATAATCGGGTTTCCATTCAGGTTTGTGTATCTTGGATTGGAAACCTTCGTACTCTCCACTTCTTATTTCTGCGAGGTTGTTGCGGTTTTCTGCTGTAGCTGCATATTCGTACATATAAACAGGTATACCCAGTTCCAAACCTACTCGTTTGCCCAGCTGGTGAGCAAAAACAATGGTATCTTCCATGCTAATACCAGAAACAGGGATGAGCGGACAAACATCTGTAGCGCCCATGCGCGGGTGCTCACCTTTATGTTGCCGCATGTCTATTAACTCAGCTGCTTTTTTTATAGCAAGAAAGGCAGCATCAACTACAGCCTGAGGATGCCCAACGAACGTTACAACCGTGCGATTGGTCGCCTTACCCGGGTCTACATCAAGTAATTTTACGTCCTTAATTTTCTCTATTTCGTTAGTGATGCTTTTAATAATATCCATATTAACGCCTTCACTGAAATTTGGAACACATTCTATTATAGCATTTTTAAAATCTTTCATTAGTCTTGCTTTTATTTCCGTTGCAAAAGTAATTGGTAAATAGTAAAATGAAGGTAACCCGGATAAGAAAAACCACGGATTATTAAATTAGAGTTGAGTTTCTG
>CAILMA010000363.1 GCA_903835145.1 uncultured Bacteroidota bacterium | reverse complement strand
TGATTGTATTTGTTGACGATAGGAACTGCGCCCGGGTACATATCATTTTCAATTTTTATCGAATCTATTCTCCAGCCAGCGAGCGTATCGGACGTTGTGTCACTTTCAAACCTGAAACGGACGTAGAATGTATCGGCATATAAGCTGCAAGTGCTGGTTGGGTGCACCGGGCAGCCCCTGAAAAACTGGAATCGCGAATAGATTACTGAGTCGTGGGTGCCACTGAAAGCGGGAGTACCATCGGCAAGGGTATCGGTAGGTGAATAGAAATTGGTTGTTTTCACTCCCGGCATACAGGTTGACCCATTAGAAGTACAGGCTCCTATAATGTTTTGCCATGTGGCTCCATTGTCGTTAGAGAACTCAACGGTGCCGCCATCATGCGCGCTATCAGTCTGGTACTTGTGCCAAAAATCGACAATCGTATTGGTGCCATTGTGAATTTTCAATACAAAAAAATTGTTGGCACTTACCGGATAAGGATTCAAGGTGTCTGTCATCATCGCACGGGTGCCTGATGAGCCAGATGCAAAGAAAGCTTTATGGGTGACCCCGATTTGCCAAACAGGAGACGTGGCTGTATCTGCGACATAATTGGGCATACCATTTACAAAAGTGATGGTGGTAGAATCGGCCGCATAGCCGTCAACGACCTGAGAAAAGCCAATTTGTGAGCAAAGGAGCAGCACTATGCTGCTTAATAGTGGTTTTAACATAGGGATGATAGTTTTAGGTTTAAGGTTCAAAGTTACAAATAACACAATAAAAAACAATGTAGTATTGCGCTTTGAAAAAAGCACAACTATCTATTTAACGAAGCAAAAGACTATTTATTTTCTGATTAATTCGCTCCAAATGCACTTGGCGTCAAATCTGCCTCCATATTTTTCAATACCTCGTACAGACGATAAACGTCTTCAAAAGTATTGTACAGTGGCACAGGGGCTACGCGAATCACATTGGGTTCGCGCCAGTCGGCCACTACTCCTGCCTCCGTAAGCTTATCGAAGACTTCCCTGCCGCGGTCGTTAAATAACATAGAAATCTGGCAACCACGGCGGGCGGGATCTTTAGGTGTTATGACCACAAACGAAAGGTTTGTAACCTGCCCGAGTAAGTACTCGAGATAGCCTGTGAGTAAAATGCTTTTTTCTTTCAGGGCGGTCATGCCCGCTTTTTCATAAATATCGAGCGCTGCATTATGGGCCACCATGTTAAAAACAGGCGCATTGCTCATTTGCCAGCTTGCAGCGCCTTTTTGAGGCACGAAACCTTTCTTCATTTTGAAGCGGTTGGTTTCTTCATTTCCCCACCAGCCTGCAAGGCGAAAAAAGGACGGATCGTTGCCCCACTTTTCATGAACGAAAATGCCACCAACACCACCCGGGCCTGAATTCAGGTATTTGTAAGAACACCAGCAGGCAAAATCGACCTGCCAGTCGTGTAGCTTCATAGGTATGTTACCAACGGCATGAGCGAGGTCGAAACCAGCATAGGCTCCCACCTGATGGGCTGCTTCAGTGATCCTCGCCATATCGAAAAACTGACCGGTGTAGTAGTTCACACCACCCATTATCACCAATGCCAATTCATCGCCTACGCCTGCAATTGCATTTAAAATGTCTTCTTCCTCTATTATGTGCGCTCCGTATCGGGGAGATATCTCTATGATGGCATCATCCGGCTCGTAGCCATGCATACGAACCTGAGTTTCGATAGCGTATTGATCTGATGGGAATGCGCCTGCCTCCATAATGATTTTATACCGGCCGTTTGTGGGCCTGTAAAAGGACATCATGAGCAAGTGCAGGTTCACCGTAAGGGTATTCATGGCAACAACTTCGTCTTTGTGCGCACCAACTAACTTTGCAAGGCGCTCAGAGAAAAAATGATGGTAGGAAAACCACGGTAGCGCAGCTCTGAAGTGCCCTTCTACGCCATGTGCAGCCCAGTCGGCCAGCTCCTTTTCCATCAGGTAGCCCACACTTTTAGGCTGCAGGCCCAGGGAATTGCCACAGAAATAATGAACATCCTTACCATTGTGCTGTGGGAAGTGAAAACGCTCCCGAAATGGAAAAAGAATATCAGTCTGATCAAGGCTCTGTGCAAACTCAAGGGAGGCTTCGAAGGTAGGCATGTACAATTTTTTTGCAAAAGTAATAGAAGAAAGAGAAATTAAGGCTAACGGCGAGGATAGTTATTTACCTTTAGTAGAATAGCGATGAGTCAACTAAGAAGGCTAATTGAAGGTTGTTTATGCCCCTCAAATATCCGTGTATAAAGCTATGTTACTGGTTTTTTGTGTTTCCAGCGCCTATGCGACCATAGCCAGATTTCAGGGCAGGCAATAATATCTTTTTCCAGGCGACGGGTGTGCAGTTCAGATATCACACCATCGGCTGTGCCGGCAGGGTGTTCGCAGAGCACCTCGGCCTGCATCTGGTAATAGCCGCGCTTTATTTTATTGATAGTAATGTACACTACCGGACTATCGAGTTTCTTAGCAATAATCTCAGTGCCTCTGAATACTGGCGTATCCTGGTTCAAAAATTTGGTCCAGTATGCGTTTTGCGAACTGGGTGTCTGGTCGGCAATGAAGGCAGTCATGCTCAGTTCATTTCGGTTGGCGAGCATCTCCCTGAAGGTATTCTTCATGGTTATGAGCTTTGTTCCGAAGCGGGTTCGCATTTTAAACATAAGGTCATCGAAGAACTTATTGCCTATGGGATGGTAAATAACATAGAGTTGGTGCTTGCACAACAAGCTGAATGTGTTGCCCGCCCATTCCCAGTTGCCATAGTGACCCAGGACAAGAATTGCGCTCTTGTTTTCCTTTTCAAAACGCTCAAACAATTCCATGGTACCCGGCGCAAAGGAACAATGCCTGATCATAGCTTCCTTGCTGATTGTGAGGGTTTTGAAGGTCTCCAGAAACAAATCGCACAGGTAATGGTAGTATGCTTTACAAATTCGTTTTATCTCTGCCTCGCTTTTTTCGGGAAAGGAATTGCGCAGATTTTCTAACACAACTTTTTTACGATAGCCGATGATGTAGTACAAGACTGCATATACAAAATTAGAAAACAGGTACAATACGGGAAACGGCAATAGCGAGAGGAGATAAATAAATGGAATTACAAGAAAGTAGGTCAACGCTGCCAATTCATCTGATTTTGCTCAAAAATATAGAAATTGTTCCAGTTCTCTATGTGACTGCTGGCAGATAAAAAAGTTAAAGTGTAACACTGAAGAAAACGAAAGATGGGACCGCCAGGGCGGGGAAAAATAGGGGAAATGCAAATGGAACGGCGTTTAAACCACATTAAACTCTTGTAACTGACCAACAATGAATTTCAACTCAAAGTCTTATCGATTTTCTGCTGCAATCAACTTTGGGTTGCGAGCGAGATACTGTCTTTGGCTGCTGTTTTCGGCTACTGAAAAACTCTGCTCACCTATTAAAAACCGCCAGTCTCCGAAAAGCACTTCTAATGCGCCGGCACGGAGCATAGCTTTGACAAAAAAAAGAACAATGATGAACAAAAGATGGACAAGAAAGATACCAATGATAATAGGTATTTCTTTAATTGCAGTAACTGCCCTGAGTGGCGCCGTAATGATGTTGTGGAATGGCATACTGACGCCAGTGTTGCACCTCAGTATCATATCCTTCTGGCAGGCAGCAGGCATTTTAGTACTTTCCAAAATACTCTTTGGGTTCGGAAAGGGCCGCGGAGGAATGGGGGGACACATGTGGAAGAAACGCATGTTTATGAAATGGCAGAGCATGACGCCCGAAGAACAGGAAGCTTTTAAAGCAAAAATGCAGGGTAACTGCAGGGGCTGGGGCAAGATGAATGAACACACAGCTCAGGCTTAAAATAACTCAATACCAGCTGCTTATCAATCTTATATCAAAGTTACCAGTAGTAATTTTTAGATAAGGAATATCAAACATCTTCAACAAAGCAGATCAATCGTTACGCCATAACAAGATCAGTTCTGTGATAACTCCGCGTCGACAACCGACCGGAGTTTTTTGTTAGGTACATGGGTTCCCGTAGGCAACTAAAATCCGTCCCGAACCCAAAGAATATAAAACACATTCAATAGATGTGAATGTGCATATCTTATTGCTCCACTATGCCATTTATCCTATAGCTTTGCTTTAGGAAGGAACAAACAAATGTCATTTTTAGATCAGGAAAAATCGCTGCATGATGTTCACGCCAGTATTGACCCTTCGAAAGCAGGCAGCAAACTAAAAAAAGTATTTGCCTTTTTCGGACCGGCATACCTGGTGAGTGTAGGCTATATGGACCCCGG
>CAILMA010000362.1 GCA_903835145.1 uncultured Bacteroidota bacterium | reverse complement strand
GAAAAGTACAGTGTTTAGGATGAGGCGATATCCCGGAGAGGTAGGGTGCAGGCTAAGTTCCGTTTTTGGGTCACCCACAATGTGTTGGTAATCTTCAGGGTCGTGACCGCCATAGAACGACCAAGTTCCTTTACCGTATTCCCCGTGAATATAACGCGCTTCTCCGGCTGGTTTATTTTCGCCCATCACCAATACACTCGATTTCAATACCTGATTTCTGAAAGCAGTTGTCTGGCCCATAAAACCTTTTATAGTGGTAGTATGGTTCTGGCAAAGCATGGCTGGTACCGGGTCAAATTTTGCCGAAAATGTAAAAAGAGTAAAGTAGTCGGTTTCCTTAGCTACATGCCGGAAATTCGTGTTATCGATATCCGACTTGCGGTACTCGTAAGGATTGGTTACAACGTTGAAGTCCTTGAAAGCGAAGCACTTTGAGAAATCCAGTTTGCTTTGCGCGTTCGGCTCTACAGGGTCGCCGTCAAACGGCTCAGGGCAAATGTCAACACCCTCGGCAGCGAGCGCTATATCATAGCTATCTGGCGCCGAACACATGGCAAATAGAAAACCGCCTCCGGCTACAAAATCCCTGATTTTTTTTGCCACCGCAAGTTTTAACTGTGAAACCTTTTTAAATCCATGCTTAGCAGCGAGTGCCTCCATGGTTTTTTGATCGTTTTGGTACCATGCAGCTGTTCGGAACTGCGCCCAGAACTTACCATACTGGCCCGTGAAATCTTCGTGGTGGAGGTGTAACCAGTCATACTTAGGCAACGCCTCACTCAGCACTTCATCGTCATATACTTTATCGAAAGGAATCTCCGCATAATTAAGAGCGAGCGTTACAGCATCATCCCAAGGTTCGGCATTCAGCGGAGTATAGACTGCAATCTTCGGCGCTTTTTCAAGCTTAATTACATCGCCGTTAAAGTCGGGATTTGTAATCTCTGTAACGATGCCCAGGTATTGCGCATCGCTTATTATTTCAAAAGAAACCCCTCTAAGCTTGCACAATCTTACAAGGCTTTCCGCATCATCCATGGCAAAGCTGCCCCCCTTATAATTGAGTAGCCAATCTAATTGAATGTTCGCCTGCAAGGCTGCATAGGCAATACCGTAAGCTTTTAGATGCTGCGCCTGACTTTCAGCATCCATTGGAATAAATAATTTTGACGCCCGGGTGGTATTACACAACAGGAAAAAAGCAATAAGTACACCCAGAAAACGAATTCTCATCAGTCAATCAATTATGACTGTAAATTACCCTAAATATTTGAATTCGAACTTTGGCACTGATAATTTTTAACAAAATCGAATAGTACTGAAATTTTACGCGGTGCCAATTTGATTTTCTGGCCTATCTACACGATAATCAGCGTTATTTGGGCTGTTACCCGTCTGAATTTAAAAAATATTCTGTGTATATAATGTATTATAACAGTGTGTAGTTCTGATGAATGCGGTTTTAAATTATATCCATATAATAGCAGGGAAAAATTATTTTTATGGAAATGTGATTATATTTTCCTAACTTTAGAAAAAAACAGGGGTATATATGTCTGACTTAAATAATGTCTTTTCTAAAATTAAATCATATTGCGAGAAAGCACCGTCTAAGGGTTTTGTTTCCTTTGAAGCAGTGTCAATAGAAGCCGGAGTAACAAGGGCAGGGCTTAAGGAATATCTTGAAAAATTAAAGAAAATGAAATTGATCACTTACTCTTCAACCGGTCAATGCTTTTTATCCGTAACAAAACTGGGAATGGAAACGAAAAACATCCCAATCGCGGCAACAGCAGTTTAATTGTTGATT
>CAILMA010000361.1 GCA_903835145.1 uncultured Bacteroidota bacterium | reverse complement strand
TGGGTTAGCTTATTTCTTGTTTTCTACACCTTTTTCGGGTATGGTATATTGCTTTACATCCTTGTAAAACTGAGCATTTTAATAAGGGGTAAACGTAAAATACCGGACAATGGCGGTGCCTGGCCTACCCTTACACTCGTCGTTGCAGCATATAACGAGGAAGACTTCATTGACGAAAAGATAAAGAACACACTTAAACTCGACTACCCAAAAGATAAACTAACTTTCTTGTTTATTACTGATGGCTCCAGCGACAGAACTGCCGAAATAATAGCAACCTACCCCCAAATAAAGCTCATGCACCGCCCCGAGCGAAGCGGCAAGATAGCCGCAGTGCACCGGGCTATGAAGGAGGTTACGACTGAAGTTGCAGTGTTCACTGATGCCAATACCTTCCTCAATAAAGACGCATTAACCAATATCGCCCGACATTATGCCGACCCAACCGTCGGAGCTGTATCGGGAGAAAAGCGGGTGAATATAGAAGATGTTGCAGACGCAACGGCAGGCGAAGGCTTCTATTGGAAATATGAATCGAAACTAAAGACCTGGGATTCAGAACTTTATTCTGTCGTGGGCGCTGCCGGCGAGCTGTTCAGCGTGAGAACAAGCTTATATGAGCCTGTGGCGTCAGATACTATCCTCGATGATTTTATGATATCGATGCTCATTGCAGAAAAAGGATATCGTATTGTTTATGAACCACTTGCATACGCTACAGAAAGTGGTTCAGAAAACATTAAAGAAGAAATGAAACGAAAAGTGAGGATTGCTGCCGGTGGTATTCAATCTATTGTAAGGTTAAGATCATTGCTAAACCCATTTGGCCAGTTTGTGCTTTGGTTCCAGTATGTGAGCCACCGCGTGCTCCGCTGGACCATAACTCCATTCCTTATGATTTTGGCCTTTGT
The DNA here is from genome assembly GCA_903835145.1 of uncultured Bacteroidota bacterium. Classification (GTDB taxonomy): domain Bacteria; phylum Bacteroidota; class Bacteroidia; order Chitinophagales; family Chitinophagaceae; genus Flavipsychrobacter. The sequence continues at coordinate 984 of CAILMA010000361.1, read as the reverse complement.
TCTTAATATGATACTTGTTGCGGGTAACTCAGGTAGTATTTATTTGCTGCTGCTCGGCGGTCAGGTGCTCTTTTACGGATTGTCGTTGTTGGGTATGCTATTTGAAAAACGCCAAATAAGAATAAAAATATTATTTATCCCCTACTATTTTTGCATGATGAATTACGCTGTAGTGGCCGGGATTAGGCGCTACCTGAAAGGCAGCCAAAGTGCCGCATGGGAAAAAAGCAAACGTAAATAAAGTTTCTTTAAAAGTCCTGCAATCCTTTCCAAATCAGAAAATGAATCCTCTATTGGAAAGATTGATTATCCCCTGCCGAATACACCCTTCACCCTCATGAGCATTGCCTTCCAAAGCCCGCCGTCTTTTTGCAGGTGCCGGTCAACAGTCCAGACAATTGCTTTCGAGTCTCCCACATAGTGCAACTTACCAAATCCATTGTTCCTGAGCTTCACTGCAAGCCAGCCATCCTCATTGGTGCCTGGCGGATGATCGTATCCATTCACCTTCAGGCATTGCTCCTTCCTAAAGGCCGAATTGCAGCCATAAACATTCATGGCCTCCTCTTTAAATCGTTTTTTGTACCACCTGAGGGTATCAGCAATATTTTCGTAAAGGAAGTAAGTGAAACGGGCAGAGGATGGCCCGGGCAGAAAAGCAAACCGCCCATAGGCTATCGCAATTTTTTCATCCCGCTCCAGCGGTGCAATCATTACATTAATCCACCCCGGAGGGTAAATAGAGTCAGCATCGGCATTAATGATGAATTTGCCATGCGCAGCGTGTAATCCAGCTGTTCTGGCCGCAGTTACGCCCTTCTTCGTCTCCAGCAAGCAAGTAACGGTACTGGCTTCTACAAGGTTATGAGTACCATCTGTACTATTGTTGTTCACTACTATAATTTCAACGGAGCGCGACGTATTGTTGTTACTGATAGACAGTACTGCATTCAGAATGTCCTTCTCTTCATTATAGGCAGGTAT
>CAILMA010000360.1 GCA_903835145.1 uncultured Bacteroidota bacterium | reverse complement strand
CGTGGTGGTAACAGTAAGTATATAATTGGTTGTGGTACCTGCAGTGTAAACTACATTTGGAGTGGTCGTATTATCAAGGAACAAAGCAGGTGACCAGCTATAGCTGTACCCAGAAAACCAGTTCGGACTTACAGTTGAATGAATGTGCAGCGTATCAAACTCACAGACGAATTTATTCCCTCCAAGGAACACCGATGGTATTGGTTGTACATCAATAAAGAAAGAAGCATACTTATCAGGACAACCCGGCATATGGATAGTAATTGTATAAGTAGCTGAGGTATCAGGCGTAATGATAGGTGTGGTAATGGTTGACACAGCTACACCTGCGGTTGGTATCCATTGGTAAGTAGCGTCAGGGTTGTTAGTTGCAATAACTTGCACAACATTACCGCGGCAAATAGCAGTATCCCTGTTATAAAGCGTAAATGTATCGAAGTCAATTTTAATTTTTATCGTATCAGCTGAGGTACAACCACCAACTGTTACCTGTTCCCAATAGGTACCTGAAGCAGAAGCCACATCTGTAAGGCCAGAGCTACCATCGTTCCATAATATAGTTGGCGACGTGTAACTTACAGATGAACCCATGGTAACAGGCAGACCCTCGCAATTGAACATATCAGGACCCAGGTCCACAACAGGATAGGGCGATACCAATACATGGATAGAATCAGTTACAGTACATCCGTTAGAAACTTGTAGCCAGTAAGTGCCGGAAGTGGAGACATTGGTACTGCTTCCTGTGGTGCCATCGCTCCAAAGCAGGTTATATCCAGCTGGCTGGCTCGTGGATAATGTAATTGTGTAACCGATACAGAATGCGGTATCGTTGCCAATATTAACGATAGGCAGGGGAATGAAAGTTACGTGGAACGTGTCAATTTGTACAGAGCAACTTCCGCGTTGTGTTGAATAACACCAGTAAGTACCGGTTGCCGACACGCCGAGTGATGGCGCCGAGCTTCCTGTGCTCCAGTAATAAGAGGAGAATCCTGAGGGAGCTCTTAGTGTTATGCTACCAACAGACACACAAATGGAGGTATCATAACTTCTGCCAACTGTAGTATCAGGAGCATTATAGGTAAGGTGAATGGTATCAACGGTTACATTGCCGAAACTATCGGCTACCTGCACCCAGTAGGTGCCGCTTGTTGATGCAACAAAAGTAGACGCCGTAGAACCATCATTCCAGGTGTAACGCGGATAGCCGGTAGGGCCAGGCAATGAAATAGGGGACAGGAAGACGCAGGCTGCGGTGTCGCGGGCATGGCCAGTAGTGTCAAAAGGAAGGTGATTGACAGTGAAGCTGTCGATAGTTACAGAGCATCCGTTATTAATAGCTACCCAAAACGTACCAAACGTCCCAATCCTACGGGAGCTTGTGCTTTGCCCGTCGAACCAATAATAAGCACTACCTGTAGTGTCAGCAGTGAGCATCAGGCTATCACCATTTGCCATACAAATTGTTGTGTCATGATTATGGATAACAGTATCACCTCCGCCACCATTTGTAACCAATATGTTCGTTAATCCGAAACCCATGCTGGTACCAGATGTAAGTGTAACCGCACTTGCGGTGTAGCCGCAGCCGGAACCAGAGACGTTTGGAGAGGCAATGCAACTAAGCGTTGTAGCACCATAAGAGCTACCGAAATATATTTTACCGTCCAATGCAAGTCTCAGATCGGTTCCTGAACTGGACACCACACTGTATCTGGTAGCTCTGATTGCTGCAGCGGTAGAACCTGTAATGTCAAATTGGTATATTGACCCACCGAAGTTTTCGGCATAGTATTTAGTATTGTCCGGTGAAAACTCCCCTCCATAAAAGCTGTTCGTTGAATCTAATACCCGGCAATTGGAAACCACACCTGATGACGGATCAAAATCGTAAAGTTCACAACCCTCACCGGTACCTACCGAATAAACCTGAAGACCAATTTTTGTTCTGTCTGGGCTGCCCTTGATGGTGCCTACAGAATAGCAGTCGCGGCCCCTGAACGTACCGATCCTTGAAACTACTGGAGCTGACGGGAAGCCAGATGCGTTGATGTTGTAGCAATTAAACTGAGCAGAATCGGTAAGGTGAGTAATTAGCCATACATTGCAACTATTGCCGGGTATAGCAGTCATTTTTTCTGAGAGTTTATTACGCACTGAAGTGCCGACCGTAGAGCCAATGACGTCTCCTAATCCACCATCAAGGGTCATATCAACGATGCAATAGATCAAATGGCTGTACGCTGTTCCTTCCGCATATGAACCGAGCGAAAAAACATAATATTGTGTAGAAGAACCTACTACAGGAATAATAAGAGCTCCCTGTGTGGTACTTGAAATATACCATCCTGACGGAGCAATACCAGAGCCGCTTGGCATTACGCTGCCGGAGCGGTTGTAAACATTAGTTCCATCAGTATAAAACAACAGGTTACCTGAGGCATCTGCAGCTGAAGCACACCCTTCAGATGTACTTATTGCTGAGCGCCAGGCAACAGGTGAACCGCTGCTGAAATTTACGCCGGCATTGCTGCCAAAAGCCCAAACGGAACCTTGCAATATGGAATATTGTGCGTGAACGAGGTTGCCCAGGAAAAGCGTAGATAAGACTAATAGAAATAGCTTTTTCATGCCTGATGTGTTTAATTTGTGAGTAGTAAGTTGCTACGGTAAATGTAAAGAATCCGCAATTAATAAACAAATTGTTAAGTTAGAGTGGGTCAAACGCTCCTATTTATTAATTTAAAGTTGTATGTTTTTTTATCGTTAAAAAACGGTTTAGGCGTTCACCATTACCGTTGGCGCAGCAGAACGAATTTCTTCGTTAGCAAGGGCCGCATATTTATCAAAGTTTTTAACGAAAAGCTGAGCAAGTTCGTTCGCTTTTTTATCGTAAGCTTCTTTAT
>CAILMA010000359.1 GCA_903835145.1 uncultured Bacteroidota bacterium | reverse complement strand
GTAAACAAAAAGTCGCATTTCGACCTGTGAAGACGTTTCGAAATGAACAACATCATGCGCCGGCACGGGGTAAATGTTTACCTCGTCGGTTCCTGCTACTGTTAGGTCACCTACACCAGTGCTTACCGGTAATGATGGGTTATTGGTGACGTTGAAATTCGTCTTATTCACATTGAAGAAGACATTGCCGGTGCCCTTTATTTTAAAACGGGCAGAACCTGTTATGCTTGGTGGGTTTGGGATAGTTACACTGGCAGAACCTGTATTGGGGAAGGTACCGACGTGGTAATACCAAACTGCACCGCCGTCTTTCGACATGTATATATCGACAGAGGAAGTATTGATGGGTGCTGCGTTTGTGCCTGCAACATCCCAGGTTACCAACTGCGTGCTGCCGCCTGCATAGGCTATTCCGGCGGTGTCCTGACTGGTTACTCTAAACCCTGTATAGGCAGGCGTAGCAATAACATCGAGGTGGATAGAATCATCAGGTATCAGGAAACAACCATTGCCCCTTAAAATGTCGCGGTAAACCATTTTAAATGTGAGGTAACGGGCCGTATCGGGGGCTTTTTCCCCTTCGGCTCCTTCCACCCCGGCATCGCTGAGCGAGCCAGCAAGCACCATGCTCATTTTCGGGAAGACCCTGAGCCGGGTGTAGGCAGGCTGAAAGGAACGAAACAAGGGCCCTGAAAGATGCGTATTTACGAACCTGCTGCCGAAATCGCCAAGGTTAAATTCTGTCCAGCAATAGGTGGTCGCGGTATCCTGAACGGAATCTACAGCTGCAGGTGCCAGTAGTTCAAAGGGTGTCTTATAAGGAATGGTATAACTTGCCGTAAACGCAGGGATACCAACCAATTGATTGCTTGTGGTGGCTGTTGCAGCGCAGGTCGACTCAGTACTTACGAGCGTTGCATAAATCTGTTGCAAGGCCGATGCGCTGAAGTAGGGGTCGCTGTTCATTTGCAGATCATCTGGGCCGCAAATGCCGGCATAATCCATAATAGTAGCACCGCTGCCGGGCTCGTAGGCAAATGTTGCTACGGCGTTACTGGCACAACTGCCATCGGTATTGTTGTTATACGTATGGCGGCTGCCAAACTCATGGCCCATTTCGTGTGCAACATAATTGATATCGAACCCATCACCCACCGGCGATGGAAGCCCTGTGCAGCTGCGCGCTTTAAGGCCTGCAGCACACACCACACCAACGTTTGAAATACCCCCGCCACCTGTAGTGAATACATGTCCGAAATCGTAATTGGCAACACCAATGCGGCTATCGCATATGGATTGATTGACAGGCAGGCAGGACGGGCCACTTGAATTGATGGAACCAAAAGGATCGGTGCCGTTTATGCCACCTGTGTTGGTCGTCCAGATGATGGAATCTTCTTTGGCGCATAGAGTCATATGAATGGAAAACTCACGCTCGTAAACGCCATTGACCCTATTAATAGAGGTGACAATGCAACTCAGCGCCTGGGCTATTGTAGGGCTTGCCAGCCCGGTAGCGGCCTGACAATATTGATGATCGGCAGCCAGTGCGAGGCGGTATGTGCGGGAGGTCCACCCATTGGCAGTACGTGCAGCCATGTTGGTAGTCGATTGAGCAACCCAGTCTGCATCTTCTTTTTTTACAACATTTTCACCAGGTGCTTCGCAAATCATTCGTTTGCTGGCTTCCCTCACCTCATTTTTGTAATAATGAACCATGTACAAGCCATCCTGAAATTTATCGGTAGGGTCAATGAGTGAAGTATTGTCGCCATCAAATACCATAGCATGAAACCCGTAAAGTGTGAAATCAAGTTTGGCTGTGACCCGGGCATCATCGGCAGCCCGGGCGGAAAAGGTAAGAATTTCAGGATATTTATTGGCAAGCGCCGCTTCCATAGCTGGTGCCGACCATACCAAAAAGTTCCTGAAACTACCATCTGGCATCGGCAGCTCAATAGTTACCTCGTCACTGGTATTCGTAAGCGCCATAAGCTTGAGGCGCAGACCCGCCTCATCGAGCTTATAAACGAGATATGCCTTTGGCACGAACGATAGGTACTGAGGAGCTGGTAAGTAGGATTTGCCTGCTGCCTGCCACAGCCGTTGCTGACCTGCAGAGGGGGTATAAACAAACGAAAACAGGATAAGCAGACAGGATGCGAGGTTCTTCATTGTATTAATTATGCTTTCCCAGCGAGCTGCTGGTGTTGTTTTGTAATCACTGCAATTTATACATTTTTCCAAAAATAAACATATGAATATATTATTTATAGCGACGATTCGTTTTATTAAGAACAAGAATGAGCCCCAGTTTTAAATGAATTTGGATTCCGCGGTTGCAAACCGGGTTTTTATTGATCGGTCGCAATGTTTACTGCATGGGGCGGCGCTAAAGAGCTGCTAAAATGAAAAAAGTGCAACAACCTTGGGTGCGCCGGAATGCTTCCGTCTCCGCAAAACATGAATTCAATAACCCGGTTTTAACAACTGGTCTAATCTCGCTCAGACCGGTGTTATTAAAATAATACACCCCCCTACTCCATCACAAACCGCTGCACCGCAACCCCGCCATCTGCACCTACAACCCGCACAAAATAAACCCCGGGCTGCCAGTTTTTAACGGCAACGGCCGCTTGGGTGGTATTTGCAGGTAGGTGGGTGTCATAGACCACCTGGCCTACAAGATTAGTGATGCTGAGGGATTGGATAGGGAAGGGTGCTGAAATATAAAGAACTGATTGTGCAGGGCTTGGGTAACAACTAAGGGTTGCTGCGGCTTGTGGGGCACTCAACCCGGCACCGTGGTCTGTAACTATGTGCACAGGGCTCGTAGCTGTTTGGCTGCAATCGCGATAGTTGTATATGACCTCTGCTGTTATGCTGTCAATGGGCTGTGCCTTGGTGTAGGTGACGACTGGTGTAGTGGTGGTGTTGAACAAAACACCCCGATTGTTCCACTTTACAGTATAGGCAGTATCTACTCCCGTTACCGAACCCGTTAAAGATACGGAACTGCCTACGGCTGCAACAGCAGGACCAGCAAGGGTAATGCCAATAAAGCGATAAACAATGACCACAACATTGCTGGTGACTACGGGAGGTATGGCACAAGGAGAACTGCTGGTGAGCACGCACTGCACGCTATCGCCATTGGCAGGTACAAAGGTATAGGTACTATCGGTGCCTACTGCTACCCCATTCACTACCCACTGATAACCCGGGCTACGGCCACCAAGCCCCACAGCCGCCGAAAACGTTACCGGCATGCCCGGGCATATTGTGTCTCCGGGGTTAGCAGCAATGTGTATAGATGCGGTAGCTGTGCCGGGGAAGGTGACCTTGCGGATGCGGTAGTTATCCAAATCGGGAAAAACTAAGGAACCACATTCGTCAAATGCCGCACCAGTTGGCGTATACAATTCCGCCAAAGTAGCAGGCCCACCATCACCTGAATATCCGGCAACACCATCGCCTGCAACGGTTTGAATTAATCCAGAACGATCTATCTTCCTGATGCGGTTGTTCCCTGGGTCAGCAAAAAAAAGTTCTCCAGCACCATTAATTTGCATTCTGTAAGCACCAATGTTAGCTAGTGTAGCGGGAATTCCATCTCCATTAAAAATGTAGCCAGTATCTGTACCAGCAAAAGTAGAAATTATTCCGTTCGTATCAACCTTAGCTATTCGAGATTCACCGACTGAGCAATCAGCAATGAATAGATTTCTATAAGCATCCAAAACCAAACCCCAAGATGAAATTTTTGCCAAAGTAGCCGGGCCTCCATCTCCGCTGCAACCTGTGATCCCAACGCCAGCATAAGTGGAAATTATCCCAAAACGATCCACTTTTCGCACTCTGTGATTAAATGCGTCAGAAATAAACATATAGGATTAGGTATTTTGTTCTCAAAGGCTTGTAAAATATAGATTGATACTGTACCTTTAATGTATGTTTGAGGGAGT
>CAILMA010000358.1 GCA_903835145.1 uncultured Bacteroidota bacterium | reverse complement strand
GTGGCTGCTACAAATTATCGATTATGTAAGTAGTAATTCTTCGGAACAAGTGCAGGCGTGTATTGCCGCCGGAAATGCCGTGGTTTTTGTCGGGATAATATTCGCTGTCGTAGTCTTTGTTGGCGGCAATGAGGGCGGTGGTCATCATGGCTGAGTTTTGAAAATGAACGTTGTCATCGGCAGTGCCATGTATGTACAGGAATTTGCCCTTCAGTTTATCTACCATTTTCTCCGGTGAGTTTTCATCGTATCCACTGGCGTTTTCCTGAGGGGTGCGCATGTAGCGCTCGGTATAAATATTATCGTAGTAACGCCAGTTGGTTACCGGTGCTACAGCAACCGCAGTCTTGAACACATCTGCTCCCTTCATGATGCAGGTACTGCTCATAAAGCCCCCATAGCTCCAACCCCAAATGCCTATCCTGTTTTTGTCCACATAGGGCATATCGCCTATGTATTTTGCAACTGCAATTTGGTCGTCGCTTTCGTACTTGCCCAGTTGCAGGTAAGTTTTCTTGCGAAATTCCTCGCCGCGGAAGCCTGTGCCCGTGCCATCGGCACACAAAATAATGTAGCCTTTTTCAGCCATCATCTGGTGCCACCAGTAGTTGCCTACCGGGAAGGCATCGAGCACCTGCTGCGAGCCAGGGCCGCTATACTGGAACATAAGCACCGGGTATTTCTTTGCAGGGTCAAAATCGGGAGGAGTAATCATATATGCATTCAACATTTCATTAACGCCCTTTACTTTCAGGAATTTGATGGTGCCAAATGCATATTCCTTCATTTTGCTTTCGAGGTCTTTATTGTCTTCAAGCGTCCTGATGATTTTGCCTTTTGCGTTTCTTAATTTGTAGACCGGGACGCTATTCAGCGTTGAATACTTATCGAGGAAGTAATTGAAACCTTCGCATGGCGTGATGCCGTGCATGCCTTTTTCTGGTGTCAGGCATTTGCGGCCGTAGCCATCGAAACCCACAACGTAAAGATTGCGCTGCATAGGTGAATTTTCGGCGGCGGTATAATAAACGAGCTGGCGCTCTTTATCTACGCCAACCAGCCCATCAACATCATATGCTCCCGGAGTGAGGCTGGTAAGTCGGTCGTTTTCCCAATTGTATTTATACAGGTGGCTGTAGCCATCGCGCTCACTTTTCAGTACCATGGAGTGCCCATCTGCCAAAAAGGTGATTTCATCGTTAACAGCAACATAGTATTTGTTTTTTTCGCTGTAAATCACTTTTGTTGCGCCGCTTGTTGCATTTGCAAGCAAGAGTTCCAGGTGATTCTGCAAGCGGTTCAGCCGGTAGATGCAAAGCTTTTTGTTGCCTTCTGTCCACTTGATCCTTGGTATGTATTGGTCCGTTTCCTTGCCAATGTCTGCAGTGGCTATCTGGCGGGTAGTGAGGTCATAGATTTTGATTTCTATGGTTGAATTGCGCTCGCCTGCTTTGGGGTATTTATACGTGTATTGTTCGGGATACAGGCCGGTGTATTTCGCCATGGTGTATTCGGGCACCTTACTTTCATCGAACCG
>CAILMA010000357.1 GCA_903835145.1 uncultured Bacteroidota bacterium | reverse complement strand
GTCGCTGTGGCGCATGAGGTAGCACAAGAAGCCCGACAGGGCTTCAACATCAATAGCCGTGGGTGAAACCCACGGTCAACCAGCGATAACCCGCCAACACCGACGGTGTTGAACACGCACACAAAATCAAACAAAATCAAAATATCAACCAAATACGCTCCATGTCACCCTTTCTCCACTCGTGGAAGGGGCTGGCGCATGAGGTCGCACAAGAAGCCCGACAGGGCTTCAACATCAATAGCCGTGGGTGAAACCCACGGTAAACCTATAACAACCCGCCAACACCGACGGTGTTGAACACACACAAAAAATCAAACAAAATCAAAATATCAACCCAATACGCTCCATGTCCCGAGAAAGGGCGGCGCAGGAGGCCGCACTACTCGTCGTTAAGAATCACATCCGTTATCACATAATCCCGCTCGTAGGCAATCTTCACTTTCGCCCATATATCTGCGGTACCCAGTGTAACATGCTTTGCAGGCTTCGTAATATCAAGGGAATCAAACAATACATTGTTGTTATACACCAGTATCTTCTTCCAGCGCCAGGTGGAGTCTGCCGCCCCGTGCACCATCTCGGAATTGTTATACTTATCGTAGCCAAATTTCACGTCATAAAGGCTCACCGTGCGCCAGTTGTCCTGAGTCATATCATACAACGTTTGCGACGCATAGTGCCCCTTGTTATCGGCACCAACAGCTACCACCTGCAGGTTATCGGCACTGTTGCAACGCACACGCAACGTTTGGGCATAGCAACCAGCCCCGGATATTGCAATAAAAACACCAATGATACAGGCTTTTAGATACATGATTTATTATTTTAGGAACCCGCAGGAAGCCAACTACCCCCTGCCCGAACAAATATATTTATTATAGGCTAAAGCCCAACGATATTTAAAGATACCTGCAAAAGAAAACCAACCATTCACTCCCATTTTAATGGAAAAATACCAGCCTCAATGCTCACTTAGCTACATTTTGTGGATAAATCACAAAATTCATCTCCATCCGCAAAGCTCCACAAAACCATATAAATCAATTTTATACGCATAATTGACAAATTTCTTCATAAACATATCCACATTATTTGGAATTTCCTTTTTAACTGGAATATCTTTGTCAAATAAATACGCAATCATGACACTATCCGCCACACCCCACCACGACACCACAATCGAAGCCCTTAGCGCAATAGCCCAAAACCTGTGCAATCACCTGCTGGCTTTTCAGCAAACCATTGATGCAAGACCACCACAGGAGCGCTACCCGACCCTGCCCGAGCTCCAAATGCTCACCAAAATGATCACTTGCCTCGAAAAAATAAAGCGCATGCAAAAAGCCGCTGCCCCTACACGTATCCTCTCCGATTTCCTTGCATTCGTTAAAAAGTCCGACAAAGAGACTGCGCAAAAACTACCGGCCCTATTTGCTGCCTATACCAGAGCAGCCGCAGAAAAACCGGATAACCTGCATCCGGAAACAAATACCGACGCCGAACAAACCACACCAACTGCACCCCCACCCTCTGCCACACCCCAACCCGAACGCCCCGAAGGCAACGGCTTCCCCCTGCCCGTGCCCGACCCATCCCTACGAGCCGACGACGCACCACCCCCTATTTCCTTCGATGACTACATGGAATACCAACACATTATGTTAGAACTCAAAGCTGTGCCAACAGCTATGTCCCGCATACGTGGTCAGCAACGCAACACCAACTGGATACAATACAACCTCTACCAATGGTGCCTCCCACCCGATAAGAGAAAATTCCACCACAACGAGTTTCGCTATTGCCGGGAAATAGACCACTCCATCACCAAGCGCGAAATTGGCCGCTACCTCGAAAGGCACGGCCTAAAACCCACCTACCGCTAACCACCCCAAACCGCCCGTTTTTTAGTCGAAAGTAGTTAGTACTTAGTAGAAAGTCCCGACGGGGCATTAGTCGAAAGTAGTTTGTACTTAGTCGAAAGTCCATCTCGTCCTCGTTTGCAACTGCCTGTCTCGCCTCGTCCTCGTTTGCAACTGCCTGTCCCGATTTTACATCGGGAAGGATGCACCGGAATGGCGTTTGCAACGCCCGTAAAAGCACAAACAACCTCACCTCATCAAGATTAAAAATCAGTTTGTAACGCCTGTTAAAAAACAGACCAACAAAATATATCTTTGCCATATGTCAGGTGACCGATATTATATTGAAGACCAGCACGCTGTCCATTTTCTTACATTTACGGTAGTCGAATGGATTGATGTATTCACAAGAAAAGAATACAAGTACATTATCACCGATGCCTTAAATTATTGCATCGATGAGAAAGGATTAGAATGTTATGCCTGGGTTTTAATGAGCAATCACATGCATTTGGTAGTACGAACAAAGTCGCCGTTCAAATTATCTGAATTTATCAGAGATTTCAAGAAGTTCACATCGAAAAAAATAGTTAAAACCATTCAGGAAACAAATGAAAGCCGGCGCGAATGGTTGATGCATAAGTTCGAATTCGCTGCAAAAACTACTGGCCGGGCAGAACAATTTAAGTTCTGGCAGGACTCCAACCATCCAATTTGTTTAGAAGGCGGAGGAGAACGACTTAGGCAACGTATTGATTATACCCATCAGAACCCAGTAAAACAGATGATAGTAGCAAACCCAGAAGATTATCTTTTTAGCAGCGCCTGCGACTACTGTGGAAAGCAAGGCCTCGTTAAAGTTTCTGTTGGATATTAAAGCTGGCTTTTAATTTTTAACGGGCGTTACAAACGCCATTCCAGTGCATCCGCGTTGCAAACGCGGACGAGTGCGCTACTTACATTTAAGCTCTCCGGTCCTCTTTTTACTCAACTAACAATTCATACCTGATATGCCACGGTGAGGCATAACTCCCCGCTTACCTCATCCCCCTCCCACCAAACCGGGAATGGGTTTAATTTTACCATCACCAAAAACCGTTTAACCCCGTCGGGGTTAGCCACTAACTATATCACTACCCCCGGATTCACCGGGGGCTACTCAAATTCAAGCCCTCCGGGCTTATCAAACATCCTCAGGTCCACACTGCATCTGACAACCCACAAAAACCCGGAATCCTTTTTGTCCTTTAATCCTGGTTCAGACAGAAATCCCGGTTCAGACTAAAAATCAAAACCCCTACATCAAAATAAAAACCCCTTCCCATCGTTTTATACAATAATGTATTATGTTAACATTTTTTTATACCTTTATCAAAACATAAATTCCTTATGCGTTTCACACTATCAGCTCTATTAGTCATTGGCTGCTGCAGCTTCACCATGGCCCAGACAACAGGTATCAACGCCGGTAATAATATCAATACCGGCAACATACACACCATCAAAGAATTATATCTTGAAAAAGTTTTGCATAACCCTGCCGACCGGGAAGAAGATGGCGAGGACAATGACCTGAGCCGCTTCAACAGGTGGTATAACCTTATGGTGCCCAGAACATACCCCGATGGCAAGCTGCCCTCCCCATCCGTTTTGTTGAAGGCCAGCGAGGCAGCACAAGCGCAGGCCAGAGCGGCTGAGCGCGTAACTGCAGCATACAGCTGGGTCTCCGTAGGGCCAGATACCGTACCGAGTAATTACAACGGCATTGGCCGGGTAAACTGTATCGTTATAGACCCGGTTGATACCAACAGGCTCTATGTGGGTACTGCCTGCGGCGGCGTGTGGGTAAGCCGCAATGGCGGTGCCACCTGGAAATCGAACAGCGACAATTTCCCTTCGCTCAGTGTGGCTGATATTGTGGTAAACCCTAAACACCGCGATACTGTATATGCAGCTACCGGCGACGGATATGGCTACATAAATGGCTCCTACAGCATTTTCTGGGGTGGCCTTTACTCTGCCGGCGTAATGATGAGTACCGATAGCGGCAACACCTGGCGCACCACCGGCCTCAGCTACATGCAGTCGCAGCAGGATATTGTGCAGCACCTACTACTGCACCCCAACAAAACGAATATCTTAATGGCAGCAACGACCACTGGTATTATGCGGTCGACCGATGCAGGCGCAACATGGAACGCAGTAACAACAGGCCACACATATTCTATGGCCTTTCGCCCGTTTCAGCCCGATACCGTTTATGCTGTTAACACCAGCGATCTGATTGTTTCTTACAACGCCGGGGCTACATGGTCAACCCTTTACAGTGGCATTAACACTACCGGCGACAGGTGCACAATTGCGGTGAGCGCCGCATCGCCCAACAGCATCTGGATACTTAACGCCATCGACAACCTGTACCGTTCCTACGACGGTGGCAATAACTTCTACCCAACCACTTCATCGCCTGCCGCCACCGCCAGTTTCTATGGCTACTACGATAGAGTTCTGGCCGTTTCACCCGCCGACTCCAACTACGTTGTAGCATGCGGCCTCGCCATGGCACGGTCAGTAAACGGCGGCAACAGCTGGTCGTACCTCGATGCAACATCTACTGTACACTCTGATAACCATGCACTTACCATAAGTCCGCTTCACCCAAAAACAATATACTCCGGCAACGATGGCGGCATATTTGTTACACATGATGGTGGCTCCTCCTGGCGCGACCTCGGAACCGGCCTCGTTATATCCCAGATATACCGCATGAGTGCATCCCGCCAAAACCCATACATTATGCTTTGCGGCATCCAGGACAATGGCACCTTCTACAATAACGCCGTAACATGGAAACAGTCGTCAGCCCCATCAGGCGATGGCATGGATAATGCCATTTGCCCTAAAACAGATAGCATACAAATCACCAGTTACCAATACGGCAATTTCTATGTTTCTAAGAATAAAGGCGCTACCTACAGCAGCGTTTCTTTCCCTCCCGGCATTACCGGCTCCGGCTCCTGGACAGCCCCTGTGGCCTTCAACCCTAACAGTAAGGACACTGTTTATTTTGGCATGAAGGGAGTGTATGCAAGCTACAATGGAGGCCTTTCTGCTACAGCCGTTTCTACTACCCTTTTCCCTTCGGGAGCAATTTCGATAGTGGTGGCACCATCAGCAGGCAAAACAATATATGCATCAGACTACGCCCGCATAATGCGCACTACCGATGGTGGAACAACCTGGACCGATGTGTCCGGCAACCTGCCCTCAGGCCTCGCTAAGATGGATATAGCTGTAGATTACAAAAATTCACAGATTGTTTACGCCACTGTCTCAGGCTATGTAAGCGGCGATAAAGTATATAAGAGCACCACCGGCGGCACTACCTGGACCAACATTAGCACCGGCCTGCCAAATGTACCAGCCAATTGTATAGCAGTAGACAGCAGCTCAGCAGGAGCCCTTTTTGTAGGTACCGATATGGGCGTTTACTACCGCAACGATACCACAACAACCTTTGCCCTGTACAATACCGGCCTGCCTAATGTAATAGTAGATGACATTGATATCAATTACTATAACTATAAAGTGAGAGCTGCAACCTATGGCCGCGGCGTTTGGGAATGCAGGCTGAAGAAGAACCCACCACCACACACCGCAACTCCGGAGCTGGAACTACCAAAAACGACAGCAACCGTTTACCCAAACCCTACAAACAACTCCTGGAAAATTAGCTTTCAGGGCGAAGTACCGAAACATTATGGCGTAAGGCTCACGGATATTACCGGCCGAACCATACTCACCCAGCAGGACAATGACGTGGTGGAAGCAGCCGCATTGGCGCCGGGCGTTTATACATTAGAGGTAACCAGCGATGCCGCAAGAATAACACTGAAAGCCGTTAAAAACTAAGTAATTGGCTATTGGTGGTTGCGTATGCCGCAACCACCAATAGCCAATATCAATATGCTCAGAAGTCTAAAAGGTCATTATCTTTGCTACCGCTTATAACAGGCAGGGGCGCATGAATAAAACGATATTGATTACCGGTGCTACATCGGGTTTCGGGCGGGCAATTGCAATAAAATTTGCCCAGAATGGATACACAGTTTGCATCACGGGCCGCAGAGCTGACCGCCTGAGCGAACTTAAAGAGGAACTGGAACAGACCTACCAGGCAAAAGTAATAACACTGAATTTTGATGTGCGGGATAAAGTAGCTGTAATTGAAGCTATTGCAGCATTGCGCCTGCAGGTAGAAACTATCGATATTCTGGTGAATAACGCCGGACTCGCTTCGGGCCTCAGCAGCATAGAAGAAGGCGACCTCGACGACTGGGATGTAATGATAGATACCAACCTGAAAGGCTTACTCTATGTTACCCGCCAGGTAGCCCCCATCATGACGGCGCACGCCAGTGGGCACATCATAAACATTGGTTCCACTGCCGCTAAAATGGTCTATAAAAATGGAAATGTTTACTGCGCTACCAAGTTTGCAGTTGATGCGCTGAACCAGGCGATGCGTATAGACCTGCTGCAATATGGAATAAAAGTAACCGGTATCCACCCCGGCATGGCTGAAACCGAGTTTTCACTCGTGCGCTTTAAGGGCGATGAAGAGCGTGCCAAAAATGTGTACGCAGAGATAAATGCCATCAGGCCAGAAGATATAGCAGATATAGCGTGGTATTGCGCTACTCTGCCGCCACACATCTGCATCAATGACCTTACTGTGACCTGCCTCACACAGGCCAGCAGTGTGTACTCCATAAAGGAAGCCGAGCG
>CAILMA010000356.1 GCA_903835145.1 uncultured Bacteroidota bacterium | reverse complement strand
GCTGGCACTACAGCGGCTGGTGGAAATTGTGGCCGGGGAAAAACAGGGCTATATTTTTGCAACCAATGAGCGTGGCAGGAATGGAACTTAGTGAGCTGCCGCACTTGAAAAAAAACGTGTATGAGCTAATGGAGGCTGCCTTGATAAAATATAAATAGAAATTTTTTCTTTTGTTAGTCGCTGCCCAGCGCTTTTGCATTTTTTAGCATTCATCAGCCTCTGGCACAAGGTTAAATTAGTGTTGTTTATTTTCGGACAGCAGGGGCACATTGGTAGAAACTGGCCCAAAACGGGGTGTTTTACCCGCCATTTACAAGTTTTTTCAAGCTTAACGAACTAAAAAGCTAAAAAAATGTATCATTGCAATTAAAAAAGCGGTTTTAATTATAAAAAATTGTGTGAAAGTTCTAATTTTATCGCTCCAACAATCCGTTACTTATAAAATCGATAACCGAAAATGGTCTATATGCAAAAGGGAATACTAAAACGTGCTTCAAAACTGGCGATGATATTATTTGTTGCTTTAAGTTTTCAATCAAACGCACAGGATATTGTTAAGGTAAGAAATCAAAATTTCACTTCTTATTTTTCAAAGACTCAGCATCTTCCTGTATTAGTGGTTTATACCCTTACTCCCGAGTTGTTCAATTGCAGCAAGCAAAAAGGTGAAAATGGAATTCATCTGGATACCGATCCGCAATTGCCTGAATTTACAGCACTGAAAGATGATTACAACAATACCGCTTTCGATCATGCTATGATGATGTCGCCCGAAGAAAATACCTGCGATAAAGATGCCTACAGAGAAAGCTACTATTATACTAATGTAATGCCAATGCCTAAAGACCTTTACACGTCTCTTTGGGAAAAATTGCATGAAAAAGAAAAAGTAAAAGCAAAGAAATTTAAGAAAATCAAAGTTTTCGCTGGTACTGTAGGTCGTAACTGGGTTATTGGTGCAAGCAATAACATTATTGTTCCTGAGTATTGCTGGAAAGTCATTTATATCCCAAGTACCGATGAGTACCTGTGCTATGAATTCCACAACATCGAACCATACAATCCTAACGATAAACTTGAACTGCATAAAGTGGACATCAACACGATCGAGTCTCTTGCAGGTGTGCATTTTGTAAATGGCGTTATCTCAGCTAATTACGTTACAGCTACACCAAGCAGCAACTAAGCAAATTTTAAATCAATGATATTTAGCCGTTCCGGAGCAATTCCGGGACGGTTTTTTTATGTCATTTTTTTAAAAACAAAAAAGGAGCAAAATCCTATGTGGGTTTTGCTCCTTATTTATATTGCTTAAAAACTTATTTTACGCCAGGTCTATTTCTGTGTTATCTCCAATATTCAGGCTCTGGCTCAGACCGCGTACATAGGCATCACTGCCTATTATACTTGAATTGAGCACCACGTGATGCAACTCGGCATAAGAACCTATTATCGAATCTTTCACAATTGATGATTCAATTTTTGTAACCTCACCTATAGTTACATTGGGGCCTATTATTGAATTAGTGATTTTACAGCCCTCTGCAATGTTAACAGGATGAATCAATACCGTATTCTCGAAATGGTAGTTTTGTTTGCCACCGTGCTGCTCGTCCTCCATCTGTTTAAGTAAGGTGGCATTTGTGGAAAGCAATGTTTCTTTCTTACCGCAGTCGAACCAGTTGTTTACGCGGAATGCGTGAAGGGTTACACCATCTTCTACCATCCTTTGCAGTGCGCTGGTGAACTGGTATTCGCCATTTTCATCTGCGGAGTTATTAAGGTGGTTATTAAGAGCTGCATACATTACTGCGGTTTCTTTAATGTAGTAGATGCCCACCATTGCCATGTTAGACTTTGGAATCAGTGGCTTTTCCACCATCCGCACCACATTGTCTTTGTCATTAAGTTCTGCTACACCAAAGCTTCGCGGGTCATCTACTTTCCGCACACCTATCTGAGAAACACCACTGGCAAGTACTTCTTTTACGTTGTAATCGCATACCGTATCACCAAGCACTATCATTACTTCATCGGTGCCCACGGCATCCTGCGTGAGCCAAATGGCGTGGCCAGTACCACGGCGGTCGTTTTGTGTTACGAAGGTATGTTTGAGATCGGGGTATCGGCGGTCGATATACCGCTGTATCTTCTCGCCCAGATAACCAATAACAAATACAAACTCGGTAACACCTGCTTCAATAAGCTGATCAACAATAACACCAAGTATCGTTTTGCCTGCTATTGGTATTAACGCTTTTGGCTGGGTATAGGTAAGCGGACGAAGCTTCGTTCCTGCACCTGCAACTGGTATAATGGCTTTCACAACAATTAATTAAGTGGCTAAATTAAGATTTAATACGTTAACCGTAGAATTTTGTAACACTAAAATAACACACCGCAATCTACGTTACTTAAAACTACCCATGGTACACTCTCGATGCTATAATTTTGCCATTTTCTATCTCCAGTACTTCAGCCACCAGCATATCTGGTTCATTGTCAGCTTTCCTCACGTATTCCATAAAGATGCGCTCTGGTGCGGCAGTGTAGGTCGTTGGTATATATTTAAGGTTGGGTAGCCGCTCGAAAGCATCCTTCCACCATGCCCGCAATGCATCCTTGCCTTGTACTAAACCATTAGTCTCGGGTTGCCTTATTTTAAGTTTAGGACTGTAGTGCCGGGCATCATCGGCATACAACGATAGTAGATCCTCAAGTTGCTTTGTATTAAAAGCTGCAAACCATTTTTCGGCAATTGCTATATGCCCTTTGTTATTCATAGTTTTTCCTGTATTTATCTACCAAAGCTAAATTTTTTAAGTCATACTGATTAAACCTGTGTGATGTAGTTTTATGAACATTTTTGCAACTATTATAAGCACGTAAAAACTGTATAATAATGTGGGTGAAGTGTGGAAACTTGTTGATAGTTAAAGGATAAAGGAAGACGTATAAAAACAATATTTAACGACAGCTGTGGATAAAATTATTTATCCTCATTTGCCCCAACCGAATCCACAAGTTGTTAGGATATTAACATGCTACAATTTACTCACAATTACTTAATCCACAATTAACAATGAAAGGAGTATTATCAATGAAACAGGCTGTAACTATGTTGATAACCTAACAAACCATTGTTGATAAAGTATTAACTCCTAATTTTGCTTGTGGATAGGGTTTTATTATTCCCCCAATCCCCAGTCCTAATAGTAATAGCTCTTTCTTTAAAAAATTTTAAACAATTATTTTATGCCTGTGGATAACCTTCCTGAATTGGAAAGAATTAATCAAATCGGTTATTTTGATATAGATATTGATCCTTCACTTGACCTGTTTGAAGAGATCAATAAGTTGAAGAAAGAGAAAAATGCTGTTATTCTTGCACATTACTATCAGGAGCCGGATATACATGATATTGCAGATTATATAGGAGATAGCTTGGGATTGGCTCAGAATGCTGAGCGCACAGAAGCTGACATAATTGTGTTTGCAGGTGTTCACTTTATGGCAGAGACAGCAAAGATCTTGAATCCGGGGAAGAAAGTACTATTACCTGATTTGAAAGCGGGTTGTTCTTTAAGCGATAGTTGTCCCCCACCCTTATTTAAAGCTTTTAAAGATAAACATCCAGATCATCTCGTGATATCTTATGTTAACTGTTCTGCGGGTATTAAGGCATTGAGCGATATTATTTGTACATCATCTAATGCGCAGCTCATAGTAGAAAGTTTACCGGCTGACCAGAAGATTATTTTTGCTCCCGATAAGAACCTGGGTGGTTATATCAATAAGCAAACAGGAAGGAATATGGTGTTGTGGAATGGTGCCTGTATGGTGCATGAAATCTTCAGCCTCGAAAAGATCACTAAGTTAAAAGAAAGGCACCCTTACGCGCTTATGATAGCGCATCCGGAGTGTGAGGAGGCAGTGCTTGCTGTAGCTGATTTTATAGGGTCTACAACTCAATTGCTGCAGTATGCTGAGCAAAGCAGTGCTCAGGAATTTATTGTGGCTACGGAATCTGGTATTTTACACCAGATGCGCATCAATTGCCCTACCAAAACGTTTATTGCTGCGCCACCTAACAATGCGTGCGCATGTAACGATTGCCCGCACATGAAGCGGAATACACTCGAGAAAGTGTACCTGTGCCTCAAATATGAAGTTCCCGAGATTATTATGGATGAGACGCTGAGGCTTGCTGCTAAGATCCCGATTGACAGGATGCTGCAGTTAAGTGCGAAATTGATGAAGTAGCGTTAGTTGTTAGGAGCTCCGGCTTGTATCCAGCGCCTTACCTGAGTTATTTTACAATCGCTCAGTTTCAAACCACCTAGTGGCATGTTGTTATATCCTGTTTGGTGATTCAGGTCGCCAAGTAGCCTGCCGTTTTGTGCTTGTGTAAGCATACCAGCATAGGTATCAAGTATTATATTGCCGCCTGATGATGATGCGGCTGCGGTTGCATGGCAACTATAGCAGTATTTCTGCATTATAGGTACTATTGCAGTGTTGTAGGTATATTTTGTGGTGTCGCAATTAACAACGCAGCCTGTATCGTTGTGTGCTCCAAGGTCTATCCAGCGTTTTATGTAATAGAGTTGTGTACTTGTTAGTTTTGGTGTGGGTGATTTAGGCATTGAGCCACTAACACATTTTGTATATACTTTGCTTGCACCGCTATTGCCCGGTGTAAGACCTTTTGCTATAATGGTAGCGTATGTTGTGAGTACATAACCAGATGCTTTTGTATTAAAATCATGGCATCCTGATTTTCCACAGCTGCCGGTAAAAACAGGCAGTACATCACGTTCAAAACAAACTGTTGTATCTACCGTTTCAGTCATCGATGAGTCTGTGTTTGTTGGTATCACTACTGTACTATCATGGTGTGTGGGTGTCGTTTGTGGTACAGCGTTTGGCTGGTGCTTGCAGGCTATAAAAACGATAATGGCAATTATGGATAAACCTATAAGGGATTTGCGGTACATGGTTTGGCTTTAGCAGTAGATTATAAAAATGCAAAAGTATTACCCTTTCATTTACTGGATATTATTTAACTGTTAAGTCCTGTGGTGGGGTTAGTTCATTTTGGTTGGCACTACCAGTTGGAATTCCGGTATTACAACATTGAATTTCTTCTTGTTGAAGAGATTCTCAATGGTATAGGTTCCATGCATTTTACCTATCTCGCTTCTTAGGCCCGCAGCTGATGTGTATTGGTAGGTATTGCCGGGGTCTATAACAGGTTGCCTGCCTACTACGCCTTCGCCTTGCACTTCTCTGTGAGTGCCATTACTATCGTGTATATGCCAATGCCTGCTTAGTAACTTAACAGGAAACATGGTTTGGTTTTCGATCGTTATTCTGTAAGCAAACAGATACTCTGGATTAACCGGATTAGATTGTGACGGTTGGTAAAATGTTTCCACCCTTATGCTTATACCCTCTGTTACCTGTTGCACCATACATTACCTTTTCTATATACAAAGCTAAAAAAAAAAATTGGATGTTGTGTTATTTATTTTTATTTTTTATTTTGTCGTTTAACAGTTCAATTACAATATCTCTTTCATACCCTTTTTGTATAATATATCGAAATACTTTGAAATACAGTATCGATTGATTTTTCTGTGGACTAAG
>CAILMA010000355.1 GCA_903835145.1 uncultured Bacteroidota bacterium | reverse complement strand
CTATCGCCTTGATAAATATTTACGTTTTGCAGAGAAACTATGCTTGCTGGGTTCATCAATCCTTACGTTTGTAACAAAGATAAGGTTAGTAAAATGAAATTGAAAGGTAAAAAATAAAAAGGGAAGCGGGCTTCAACAATTTTCACATAGTTGTAAATATCAGATTCATAGCTATACCATATCAGTTGATTATATTTCATGACTCGCAATTAATTTTGTAAATTGCGTAAGCCTTTGAAAAAGGCCAATAAAACTTGGTTTTTCAGGTGAAAAAATACATCACGCGTTTCTTAATACCTGTGTTGCTTTCGGGCTGTTTTCATGCATTTGGAACAGAAAAGCTCTGGCACAAGACAGAAACCTCGGCTGCCGCGGAGCGTACGAGCCAGCTACAGCACCCTAAAAAATATCTTGTTTATACACTGGAGGAAGCGCCGCTGAAATTGCAATTGTTTTCTGCATCAACTGAACCTACGGAGGCAACAATAATAACGCTGCCAATGGCTGATGGAACATTCAGAGACTTCAGGGTATGGCAATCGAGCCTGCTGCCACCTGCGCTCGCGGCCAAGTACCCGGACATAAAAACATTCACCGGCGAGGCTACCGACAACAGGAATGTGACCCTCAAAGCTGAGTTTACTGTTTACGGCTTTCATGCCATGATACTGGATGGTGTAAATGCGTCGTTTGTGGACCCTATCAACAATTTCCATGATGGCACTTACATGGTACACTACAAAAGCGATGAAACGCGGCCGGCGGCAGCGGCAGTAAGGTGTACTACCGACGGCAAACTGAATAAATACGTACCAACGAATGAAGGTGCAATAACAGTAGAAAAAAAACTTACCAGTGCGCAACAGCGCATAGCCAATGGCTGGCACCATAAAACCTACCGCCTTGCACTTGGTTGCGACCACCAATATGCACAAACAGTAACTCAAGCGACAAACCCATCAAAAGCGGAAGTATTTAGTAAGATGACCACTACTATGAACAGGGTGAACGGGGTTTATGAAAGAGAACTTTCGGTTACGATGCAATTTGCGGTGAATGAGGATACATTGATATATACCGAATCAGCACATGACCCCTACGGCGTTTTTGATGGTGATGCACCCGGGATGCTTAGTGAAAGCCAAGCGATTGCAGATAGTGTTATAGGCGATGCCAATTATGACATTGGACACGTATTTAATACGGGCGGCGGAGGTCTTTCGTCTGTAGGTGTGGTGTGCCTTACGGGCTTAAAAGCGCAAAGTGAAACCGGGTTGTCAAGCCCGATGGGTGATGGCTTTGACATTGATTTTGTATCGCATGAAATGGGGCATGAATTTAGCGCGCAGCACCCCTTCAATGACTCGCAGAGTGGCAACTGCGCTGGACATTCAAACGCTGTTTCAGATTGCGCCTATGAGCCGGGCAGCGGGTCAACAATCATGGCCTATGCCGGAATATGCCCACCCGACGACCTTCAGCCCCATAGCGACCCCTATTTCCATGCTATCAATCTGATTGAAATTTCCGCCTATATAAATGACCCTGCAACGGGGAACAGCTGCCCGGTAAATACAGCTACAAACAACAAAATTGTTTATCTGCGGCCCTTCACCAAGGCATATAATATACCTTGCTTTACCCCATTTGAACTTACTGCACCTGTAGCAACAGATTCGGTGGCTGACACCTCAACGACCTATTGCTGGGAAGAATTTGATCTGGGTGATTTTGGCGCGACATTTGCGAATACGCATGACGCTGGCCCTATATTCCGCTCTTACAAGCCTGTAAACATACCCACAAGGGTATTCCCGAGACTGAGCATGATACTATCTGACACACTGGATAACTCGGGACACGAAGATAACGAGGGAGAGAAGGTACCGGATGTTGCGCGGACCCTCAATTTTAAGATAACGGTAAGAGATATTTACAACGGCCTTGGCTGCTTTTTGATACCAGATGATTCTGTTGTACTCAATGCAGTTGCCACCGGCGACACTTTTAAAGTGATAAACCCACCGGGCTTTGCGCGGTGGAATGGAGGTACTATGCAGACCGTTGGCTGGCGGGTTGCGGGCACCAATGCCGCCCCTATAAGTTGCGACAGCGTAGATATTACTATGTCGGGCGATGAAGGCAAAACCTGGCAATATGCGCTTGGCAGGTTCCCGAATAACGGATCAGCATCGATATTGGTACCCGATATGGCTACCGATAGCTTTGTGCGTGTGAAGGTGAAGGGCCATAACAATGTGTTTTTTAGCCTGAACCCCGCGAACATACTTGTGACCCATGTGGATAGTGCCATATTGCTATTCGGAAACGGCGTGAAGTTCTATCCGAACCCGACAAACAATGTAATTCATGTATCGTACCAGTTTGATGAGCCTATAAATATAGTTATTGATGACGCCATAGGCAGGAAAATCTATGAGGGTGTGATGACGAAACAACTTGATATTCCCGTAAATTTATGGCCAAGAGGTATCTACTTTGCACGTATCTATAATTCTATAAGCAACCAAAGAGTGGTGAAGAAGTTTTTGGTGGAGTAGGTAAAAGTATAGCACGCAAGTAGTACCCACTATTTACAAAAGACAGTGTAATCAGCTCTGTGCAGTAATAATGAATCAGAAACCAATTTCAGTACAATCTGACAAGGCAGGAATAGCAGCAGCTGTTTTGTGCACCATTCATTGCCTGATTGTGCCGGCGCTATTTCTTATCAATTACCTTTGGCGAACAAACGTGGCTGCCGGCTTCCTGCCGCTGTGGTGGGATAAGGTGGACTATGTCTTTTTGTTGCTTAGCTTTTGGGCCGTGTATCATGCGGTGAAGCATGCAACTTTAAAGGACATTAAAATATCTTTATGGGGATTCTGGGGGTTGCTGGCGGTGGCTATTGTATTTGAAAACTATGTACACTGGCTGGCTTACATAGCCTCTGCCGGGCTTGTAATAACGCACCTGCGCAACATACACCTGATAAACAGACTGAACAAACAAAAAGCTGACCCGGTGCACTGACTATCATTTAGAGCAATTGGAAAACAGAAGGTATGGTGAAGCACATTCTTTTGGTAGTCATGTTATTATTCGGTTGCACAGCCGGGAGGGGCCAATATTTTGCGATGCCAACGGATAGCGCCACCTGGCGCTACAGGATATATGATATTGATGGGTCGCTGACCCATGTATTTGATATTTTGATGTTACAAAACGGGAAAGACACCGTTGCTGGCGGGCATACCTATCGCCAGATTGTATCTCGCACTCAAGAAACGACAGGAGCAACATATTTTAACCCTCCGCTGGTAACTACTGTTGCCGGTAATCCGGATATCTATTTCGGGGCGATACGGGAAGACAGCCAAAAAGTGTACCAGTTGAACCATGACGGGTCAGAGTCTCTGATGTATAATTTTAGCGCTTTGCCGGGCGACTATGTGCCAGCATTTACAGGCACCGTGATGGTGACTTCAATAGATTCCGTCTTACTCAACGATGGCCTTTATCATCGCAGTTTTCACACTACTGATACGACCTACACCATAATTGAAGGTGCAGGAAGCAACCGCGGTTTGTATCCCGACTATAACAATGGCTCCGGTATTGTTATGTTTTACTGCTTCAACCATAATGTACTTACCTACCTGCCAGATACCACCTACCCCTGCACGTATATTTACCCAAGCAGCTACGGTGGGCTTAATGTGTCGCAAACCGATGCCACTTCGCCAAATGAATTTTCGTTAGCACCTAACCCGGCAGTGAATGAGGTTACATTTAAAGCACGGCGCTTGGAGCGCGTCTCGGTGACTAATTGTGTCGGCGTGCAGTTGTTTAGTGAAGTCTTTCAGGGTCAGTTCTTTTTGAATGTATCGGACTGGCCGCGCGGTGTTTATTTCGTTCATTTCTCTTCGGAGGATGGAGCGGGAGGGGTGATGAAAATGGTTGTTTTGTAGTTATGAGTTATAAATTATAAATTATGAGTTATGAGTTAATGACTGCGATTGCAAACTGCGTTTTTTGGGGCGTTGCAAGGTAAGCTTTGCACACGGGCTGGGCTAAAGCCCTGCGACAGGTTGCATTTCTATAAATGTACGATACCTGCGGCATATTATGAAGCGGACGCTTCATGTTGCTGAGGACCAAGGAAGCCCCCTGGACCAGGTTGGTTCAAAGTAGATCATGCCGAGGGGGTATGGACAAAGAATTATGAAAAAGGGCCATCCGTGAGGATAGCCCTTTTGTATTTTGAAGATTGTTTAAGATTAATAAACAACCAATTTCTGAGTGCTTGTTTGTTTACCGGTTGTAGCCTGAACCATGTAAACGCCCTTTGTACCGATAGCTGAAGAAGGAATCTCGATGTGAGCTTCGTTGTTCATCAACTCTTCGCTGGTAGTGTAAATCAATTTACCAGTGATATCGAATACGTTGATTTTTGCTGTGCCATTACCTGCATCTTTAATGATAACATAAGCGTTATTGCTGGTTGGGTTTGGAGCAACTACGATATCCATTGGTTTTGTAGTTACGCTGCTCACTGCTGCAGTGTATGGGCTGAAAGTGATCCTGTCAAGATAGAAGTTGTTACCACTGCTGTAGATGCTGTTGTAACCATCATATGGCGGAGGATTGCTCATGATAGTACCTGGCAAATAACGGAAACGGAAGATAACATAAGGTTTTCTTGCAGCTGTATCGAGGTTAATTGTTTTAGCAACCCAATCAGAACCTGAAGTAGGAACGAAAGAAGTAGGGATAGAACCCATGTTAGCTACATCGCCCCTGCCATAAGTAGCACACAGGTGCCATGTTGCAGCGCGATCGGTAGAATAGAATACCTGAAGTGTATCGTTGATATCTAAAGAATTAGAGCTTCTTGAAGCACCTGCAGTCCAGAAATTAAGGTTGCAATTTCCGGTCCTCATTGAAGTAAGATCAACAGGGATTGAGAAGAAATCGTCAAAATCGCCATAAGGAGAACCAGTTGTAGGATAGATACCGAGCGCAGAAATGATACGGTTGTCATAACCATCATACTTCATACAATGTGCATCATAGAAACCCGCACCAGTGTATGGCTCCCATTTGAATTCGTTGTTGTAGTAGTTGAAAGTAGGCCATTTAGCGAGGTCGCCAGCTGGATCGAAGTCTTCAACGATGTTCTGACCCGGAGTTGCGTTTGCATCAGCAACATAAATACAGTTGTTCCATGTAGTAGTGCTGTCACCGGTATGGTTACCAGTTGCTGTCATAGATACATTGTACCACCCTGGCTGAGAGAAAGTCTGATTGATGTTACTTGACACCACGTTAGGGTTGGCAATTGTATCAACTAACGATAAAGAACCATTGGTGAAATTCCACTTTACTTTAGTTACTGTGTCATTCCAACTCTTGTTGTAGAACCTAAGGTAATTACCCGGAGCTGTGAAGTACTGCATGTAACCATTGTTTGTAGCAGAGAATTCAGGAACTGGTAACAGATCAGGACGATGAGCCAATGCACCTGTACGAGCGAGGTTAGACGCACTCCATAAGTTGCTGCGACCAGCTACATCACTGTTCAGTGCTGCATGCATACGAACTACCTGTCCTTTAGTGAACATTTTAGCACAATAGGTATAGTCCATAATGTTCTGAGCATTGGTTGTATCAGGATAGTTAACCAGAGAATCAGCAGTACCATCGGCGCTTGTATAAACTTTATAGTAATTTCTTGCGCACTGTGTATCGTAAATTGCAGCAGGACCGCCACCAGTGCCGGTAGGCCATGTGCAACCACCGTACATGTGACCGATTGTTGGCGGGGTATCGTCAACTAAGTCAGTACCACCATCAGAACAAGCGCCAGCGGCAGCATTGTTGTTACCACCCCATGGGTGATAAAGGCTGAATACGTGGCCCATTTCATGGTTGATTGTTTTACCGCAAAAACTACCGTATTGGTTAGCAGCGTAATCAGCAATACTAATAATACCGTCAGCATTAGGCTCAGAAGCAGCAGCAGAAGGGAAAATAGCATAAGCAGCAGCGTTGCCGTTAGACGCACTCATCTTGTTGATGAACCAGATGTTGATATACGATGTTGGATCCCAGTCATCAAATTTTGCCTGATCGCCAGCGTTGTAAGTAAGATATGACCTGTGACGGGTAATACCCTTTGTTGGCTTGCCGTATGGGTCGATAGTTGCAAGGTGGATTCTGATGTGAGGAATACCAATCCATTTTTTGAAAGGAGTAATAACTTCAGATGTATCAGCATTAGCACCAGCATAAACTACGTTCCAGTCTACGAGGTCTGTGAATAATGCGTCATCGGTAAGGTATTCATTGATGTAATGTCCTCCGTCAGTAATATTTTTCACACCGTAGTCATGAATAACGTGCAGTACTACAGGGATATCATACCAAAAACTATCTACGCCCGACTCATCGAGCGTGGTGCGCATACCAGCCTTTTTCAGGTCTATTTTTTTGATGTTTTCAGCAATTTGGCGGTTGAATTCTGCCTCATACTTTGCAATTTCCGGATGCATTAACATCATTCTCTTAGTTACTTCATCGGAATAGCAGGGATTTTGCGCAATACTCTTGCCTGCAATCAGCACTAAAAGCAGCGATGCCAGTAAAGAAATTTTTCTCATTTCGTAATAAATTATTGGTCAAAGATAATAAAAAATCAATCCCATGCCATGGTAATTTAATTTACCGTTAACACAGTGGGTACAAAAGTTCCCTTACATTGAAGACGTAAATTTAATCTACATTCTTTGGTAAAAACAAAAAAATATTTTTCTGTTTTGATTCTAATGCTCAGCTAACGAAGTTAAGTTGTTGTCCTTAGGGTACATTAGAAAAAAAACTCATTACAAAAAATGCATTCTGTAACTGTTTGCCGCTCTGTGGGTGATACAAAAGTTGACGATAAGTACCTCGCTGGGGTAATAAATCATGGAAGTATGAATTGAATGTCCCGATTTTAACGGCCCATCCACTTCATGGCGTTATCATAAAGTAATTTATGTTTCAGTGTTGCGGGATAATTCATTTGCTCAATGAGGTGCCCTGGGTGGTGCTCCCCGAGGGGGAATGGGTAGTCGCTACCCA
This sequence comes from uncultured Bacteroidota bacterium, assembly GCA_903835145.1. GTDB lineage: Bacteria > Bacteroidota > Bacteroidia > Chitinophagales > Chitinophagaceae > Flavipsychrobacter. The sequence goes on along the minus strand of CAILMA010000355.1, from coordinate 589 downwards.
TGCATATTTTATCTTGCCCCATTATATCAACAATAAAATTCATAGCTTTAGGGTCATGCACGAGCGCGTCTATCCAAAATTTACCTATATAATTTCTTGGATTGATGGGGTTATCGATGGCGCATAGATCAGGGCGAACGTTATAACCATGTTCTATCCTGCCGATGGTGAGCGGGAAGCTACCGCCGCCGTGGGCGAACGCAACCCTGAGTTTGGGGTACTTTTCGAAGACGCCACCAAAAATCATGGAGCATATCGCGCGGCTTGTTTCAGCGGGCATACCCACGAGCCAGGGGAGCCAGTAGCGGGTCATGTCGTTTTCGCCCATCATTTCCCATGGGTGAACGAAAATACAACAGCCCAATTCCTCTGCCGCCTGCCAAAAGGGGGCGAAAGACGGGTCACTCAGGTTTTTGTTATTGATATTGGAGCCAATCTCAAGACCGGGCATTTTAAGATTGGTGACGCAGCGCTCCATTTCCTTAATGGCTGTGTCCACATCTTGCATGGGCACGGTTCCAATAGCGATGAAGCGGTCAGGATGGTGGTCAACACACTGGGCGAGGTGGTCGTTGAAGAAACGTGACGT
>CAILMA010000354.1 GCA_903835145.1 uncultured Bacteroidota bacterium | reverse complement strand
TACCAGTAGAATCGCTTTTAAGCACCAGTGGTGCTTTTTTTTTGCCCAACGGAAAGTGCTTTCGAGTTTCTGCTGAATCTACAGGGGCTATATTAGCCCGGGCATTGTGACTAAACGAAAGGTAAAGACTGAAAGCGGAGCTGAAGTGTTGAGAAAATGAAGACTGAAAACTTAATATTAAACATAAACCAAAAAGACATTTTATGGAATTGATGATAACGCGTGAGTTTAATGCTCCTGCAACAATGGTTTTTAAGGCGTGGGCTGAAGCCGAAAGACTGGCGCAATGGTGGGGGCCGAAAGGATTTAAAATCGACGTCACTTCTTTTAATTTCACGGCTGGTGGTAAATTTCATTATTGCCTTAGCGCTGGAGCCGGGTTCGAGATGTGGGGACTATTCGTGTACCAGGAAATTATTGACCCTGAACGAGTTGTGTTTGTCAATTCTTTTTCTGATAAAGATGGCAATGTAGTCCGTGCGCCTTTTAGCCAAACGTGGCCAATGGAATGTATTAACACCCTTACGCTCACAGAAAACGAAGGCAAAACAACACTAACACTAAAGGGTGGTCCAATAAATGCAACCGAAGAGGAGCGCGAAACGTTTGAAATGGCATTCACAAATATAGAAACGGGATTTGCCGGCACATTCGAGCAACTTGAAAACTACCTTGCTACGCAAATGAACATTATTTAGTCCTTATGAAGATGTAAAACTAAACTGCCCCTATCCAACGGAGGAAAGGGGCAGTGTGGTTATTCTGAGCAATAACGATCTTAAAACTATTTTGATGCAGTAGAATTCGGCAATGAGGTAGAAGACATAACGCGGGCAAGCTTCTTAAGTTCCATTTTATTCTGGTCATTAAACAATGCCATAAAGTAATTTGACTTGCCATCATTCATTTCTGCATGTTTGTATTTGGCCTTAAATTCCACTTTGTTAGTGAGGTAGTAGATACCAAAGTCATGCATAGCTACGCGGTACTTGCCATCTTTAATGGTAATATCCATGCTGTAATTTACGGTGTAAGTATGCTCTTCATCTTTTTTGTCGCTGGTATAGATAGTGTAGCTACCTTTTCCACAAATTTTGTGACCATCTACATCAACCGATGAAGCAGATATTATGTTGTCAAAATAATACATCGCATTGGCTTCAAGGATGTTTTTATTTACTTCTTCGGTTGCGGCAACCGAGGTATCGTAATATGGGAGATTTGCGCGGAGCGGAATTTTTTCATAGGATGTTTTAATCCAATCATATTTCTGACCAAGATTTTGGGCGGTCGCGGTACCAAACGAACATGCTACAAGCATCACAAGAACGAAGTTTTTCATAAAATAACTGTTTAAGGATTTTTAATTGACTGAAGTTTATTTTGTATTTGTTAATGGTTTGTTTTTCATCAACGGTGTAAAGATATCGTTATCGAATTCACTTTTCCAAATTTTTTTCACGAACGGTAAAAAAACTTCACGAACGGCGTAAAAATGACACTTAATTAACAAATTACATTTTATCTATGCTCATTTAAGACTCAAAATCTATGACTTGACCTTGATTATTCATGCCAGAGATGTTTTGAAGCACTTTGCTTATGGCATAGAGGCGAAACACCCCCTGCGAGGAGCTGAGTATACGTTACGAGATCACACAAAAGTTAAATAGCTAACCGAATTGCGTTTATTTTAAACGTAATAAATGCCCTGACAATCTTATTTTATAGACTTTTGGATTGCCCGGACCACCAAAACAACGAGTAAAGTTGTGCATGTCGCAAACGCGAGCCACACTGGCGCACCTGGGAATGCTGATACATCAAGTCCGCCAGGTTGCAAATAATGCCGGGCAGCCAGTTGCACAACAGATACAATAATGCCTGAGGCGAGCATTGTGCCAACGACCATCGGGATGAATTTCAGCGTAAGGTACCTGGCCAAAAAAACCGGACTATATCCGAGTTGCAACAACAACAGGAGCGAATCTTTCGCGCGGGCGATAGTAAGCTCTATGAACAAAACAAAAACGAGACCACTTATGCCCAGTAAAAGCAGCGCCAATACCCCGGTAGCCGTTACAACTACATTTACCACCGACCGCAGCTTGCTTAGCCGAAGGTTTTGAGCATTGGTATTGTAATTGTGTTCCTGTAGGTAAGCAACAAATGCGGCATCTGATGGATCGCGGGTTTTAAGTATCAACTGTGAAGGCATTTTTGCTGCACCCGGAGTAGCAAACCTTCCGTTGCCATAGTCAATAAAAGACTGAGGTACCAACACGGCATTAATGCGATCAGAGAAACCAACAACATGTGCAAGGTAAGTTTCCGCGTGATCTCCAGGCCCGGCTTTAACGGTAATCGATATTGCCTTTACTGACCCGGCCGAAAGCTGTGGCAAACCCTGGCTGGGCGCAAAAACATAGTTATATATATCGAGAAACTGGGTGCTGATAATTATTGGCAGATAAACATTGCCGGGGCTCCAGTTCCAGTCTGGCGGGATTTTATCTAGAAAACTATCAGGTACGCTTTCAAGCGGAAGGTCTGTAGAAAAGGCAAGGTTCCCACCTATCATTGCATATACCGGAAAGTGATTGGAGCTTATAGCACCAATAGAAATCACTTGTGGTGCATGGCTAAGGGCTTTAGTTTCATCTTCAGAAAAAAGTGTTGCACCATGTTTACCCATGGTTGCATTCGTAACTTGCTTACCAATGGTAATAAAAGTTGCGCCCAGGCTATCATTCGCCGATTTACCATATAGCAATTCCTGAAAGTTCCACCACAACAACACTGCAAGCATGAGCAACGTAGCACCGGTGAAAAGGGCCGCAACGGCAGCCCATAACCTACCCTTATTTTGGGTTTGCAGCAATAGCTTGCGCAGCAATACATTTTGAATTTTGCTGCTCACAACAGTAAGGTTTTATTATAAGAAAAATACTGATTATCATCGAGGTCGGCAAGCAAAAGCCCGGCCTTGCGTTCCTGGGTCACTTCTTTTATCAGCCCTATCGCTTTACGGGTATTTTCATGATCCAAATGGCTGAACGGCTCATCCATCAACAACCAATTAAACGGTTGCAACAAGGCCCGTATTATAGCTACCCTTTGCTGCTCGCCATAGGATAGTGTAGCTGCGAGGGCTTGTTTCTTATCGATGATTCCAAGCCGGGCAAGCCATTCTTCCAGTTGAGCCTCAGTAACAAGAGGATTCAACTGTCTCTTGATATCGAGGTTTTCCCATGTCGTAAGCCCGGGGAACAGCCTTAAATCCTGAAAGACGATGCTTATACCTCCGGCCCTTAGCGCAGCAAAGCCTGCCCCATCGAGGCCTTTTAATTCGGTTGCTCCCCACCGCACAGCACCTTCATAGTCACGCCGCAAGCCATAGAGGATATAAATTAAAGTTGTTTTTCCCGTGCCCGATGGCGCCTTTACAAACACTTGCTCTCCACTCGTTATCGCCACTTCCCTACCCCATATTTCAGAGCCTTTTCGCACCGTTTGGTCACGTAGCGGAATGGGTATAAGTTGATGGAGTGTAAGCTGCATGCTGCGAAGGAATTTGACGGTTGTTCTAAAAAATAAAAGTAGGCTGTTTTGAGCAATGTTCTTGCGGGAAAAGCATTTTTTACAAAAACACGAAAAATTATTTAGTTTTTCAAAGGTAATTACATACTTTTGCAGTCCGAATTTTTGGCTGAGGTAGCTCAGTTGGTTAGAGCACAGGATTCATATCCGCCGCGGCGGAGAGGGGTTCAAAACAAAAGCAGTTTTTTGAAATTTAGTTATAGTTCTTTTTTAGTTTGGCGAGGTAGCTCAGTTGGTTAGAGCACAGGATTCGTATCCGCCGCGGCGGAGAGGGGTTCAAAACAAAAGCAGGTTTTTGAAATTTAATTATTGTTCTTTTTTAGTTTGGCGAGGTAGCTCAG
>CAILMA010000353.1 GCA_903835145.1 uncultured Bacteroidota bacterium | reverse complement strand
TGATGAATATCTTCCGCGGTATTTGCAGTAAAGGGAAAGCGTCTTGAATGGAACGCATTATGAAAGTAAAAAATTAATATTATTACTGAGAAACTACCGGTAAAAGCTTATTAGCGGCATTATTTCCTAAAAAGAGTGCAAAGGTAAGCAAAAAATAATAATAGAACATTTGTGCACAGAAAAATGATACTCCTAACTATTTTTTAACAAAAGTATTTTAAAACAGAAATGAAATACACCGTGTTGACGGGCAAAACGGCCATTTCACTATCCGTTTTAATTTTTTAAATATTTATCGGCTATCAACTTCAATTCCTGATACCCTGTTTTTAATATCCCTGGGATGGAATAGTCAAGGTATTTCCGGAGTTGATAGTTGCCATAAACGAAACCCGAAGAAATAGTAAAAAACACACCGAAAAGGATACCATAAATATTACCAAATAAATAAACCCCTGAAATATCGGCTGCTATATTTACAAAGAGCATAATCAATACTTTATGGAAATTGACTTTTGGCTTGTGAATAATATCGAGGGTCACGCCATTAAAACGGTCAATTGGATACATCAACGAAACAAACAAAAGAAAACGGAATATGACAGGGGAAGCAGTCAATAGAAGTTTATGATCTCCAAGTAATATAATAGCAAGGTTTGCAAATAGCCACCCACCAATTACCAGAGGAACGAAGGCAATTGTGAGCATACCAGCGTACTTTTTCATAATATACGTAACCTGCTCTTTCTTGTTTTCGTTGAATGCCACAGCCATTGATGACATACCTGTTGCAGCAAAACTCCGTAATGGTATTTCCACAATCTCCATCAGCTTCACAGGCAGCTGGTAAATGCCCAGTGCTTCCGCACCAAGCCAGCCGTCAATAATGAATCCATCAGTTGCGCGCAGTAGCGTTGAACTGAGGGACGTAGCAAGGCTGAATTTTCCGAAATGAAATAGCTCGCTGATACACTCCTTCGTGTTTTTAAAAATCGTCCTTACCCCTCCCAGCCCCCAAAGTATTCCAACTACACTTGTGAGTACGTTGGTAAGGAAATTATAAAGCAAAGCAGCTTCCAGCGTCATTTTGTGAAGGTATGCGAGCAGTACGTAAACAACTATCATAGAGCCACTGTTCACCATTCTAAGTGCTAAAATCTTACCGTATTCTTCATCGGCCTGTAACTTCCAGAAAATAACGCTGAACGGTAATGAACTTAAGAAGGTAACGCCAAGCCACTTTATGGTAATAAGAACTTCTTCCTTATGAATAAACCCAGTCAAGAAATAGGCTCCGCCATTGAGCAAAAGCAACAATATTGTCATGCCGCCTGCAAGCACCCACACCGAGCCAAGGACATTTGCAGCTCTATCCTTATCGGTGCCCGCATAAAATTTTACAGTCGCCGTGCTCAAAAAACCATTACGTATGGAATCGCATAACCCCTGAATCATAAAAAAATAACCCCACATACCCACATCAGAAAGAGAAAGTGAATGGTATATGACTTTCATGGTAAGCAACCCGAAAACTGCAAGTATGCCATTGCCTGCAAGCGCTAAAAAATGTTTATTGTTTAGCCTTGAAAGATTTATACCTGCCATAATTTCTGGAAGCGATTAATAAGAGTTGAGTGAAACTAAACGGAGTTAAAAATAGTTATTCCCCGGCAAAAAATACGAATGGCAAATATGCATTGCAAGTTATTTAAACCGGAGGTGAAAGCCTTTACACCATAAGGCAGGAAAAAGAATTCCTTTTACGGAAAAATCACAATAGAAAATTGAATGGCTCATAGCAACAAAATTAGCACATGCACTTAAGCTTTTGCAGCGTCCAAAACCGTTCCGGCCTATATTACATCATTTTGTGGTTGCTTACCGTTGGCGGCTTCCCGCTCCTCGGCTATCTCATATTCAAGCTCGGGGTCTATGTTTTGTTGTTCCATTTTCCTTGCCTTTTCCATTAGCTCTTCGTGATGGTCTTGAAGCCAGGCAAGTAGTTTTTTGCCATAGGAAAGCCTTGTAAAGAGTACAAACAGAACAGGAACAATAAATATCGCTATGGTGGTAGAAGCAAGCATACCGCCCAAAACAGTAAATCCAATTGTTTTTCTGGCAACTGCCCCGGCACCAGTGGCCAATACTAACGGCAATACCCCAAGTACAAAGGCTATTGATGTCATTACGATTGGCCTCAAGCGCAGCCTCGCTCCCTCAAGGGTAGACTTTATCAACTCCTCGCCCCTATCTACCCTCACCTTTGCAAACTCAACAATTAATATCGCATTCTTAGCCGATAAGCCGATAAGGGTGATGAGGCCAATCTGCGCATAAACATTATTGGTAAGCGCTGGAATACACGTTAATGTGAGAATAGCTCCAAATGCACTTATGGGCACTGCAAGCATTACAGAGAACGGAACCGACCAACTCTCATAAAGAGCGGCAAGAAAGAGAAACACGAAAACAATTGAAAATATAAAAATATAAATAGTGGTTGACCCGGCCTTAATCTCTTCGTAGCTCAGACCCGAAAACTCAATGGTGTAGCCGGGAGGCAGCACATTTTTGGCTGTTTGCCGGAGTGCTTCTATAGCCTCGCCACTGCTGTATCCTTGTGGTAT
>CAILMA010000352.1 GCA_903835145.1 uncultured Bacteroidota bacterium | reverse complement strand
TGCGTCGTCCTTATTGCCTGTACTTTTCAGCGCAAACCTGAAAAGCGCGTCAGACCATTGATGAACACATGAGTTGTACTCGTTTACTTCCATTGGTAAGTATATCGGGTGCTGAGAAAAAAAGTTACACCTAAGGTAAAATATTTTTCTCAGGGTATATTTTGCAGGCGATGTTCATGCTGCTAAGAGCTGGTTCTCTGGCTATTTGCCACAAAAAATGCCACATTCCCGGGGAATGTGGCACATCAAAAAATATTTTGGATTTGAATTAGATAGGCTTAGCAGCAATAAATACGCTGGTTTTGTCCCATTCCAATTTCACACCGGTATTTTCAACCGTAATTGTGAATACTTCAACAACATGGTCTATTGATTTTACAGGTACTTTAGCATTAAGTACATCCATATCTTTCAATTTGTCGTAGTCAAATGCACCCCACTGGCCCAATTTAGAGTTAAGGATGATTTCCCACTCCTTGCTGTGCGGTATTGTATAGAGTGTGTAGGTACCGGCTTTTACTTTCTGGCCTGCGAACATACAGTCCTTTTTAAAAGTGATCTCTGTAGCTTCGTCGGCACCTGTGCGCCAAACAATGTTATTTGGTACCAGCGGGCTAACGGCTGGTGTCATGTCGCCGAAAATGGTTCTGCCTTTCTTGGCAGGCTGTCCGTAGGTGACGCTGATAAAGTCTCCCTTAACTGTTGTATGCTTGCTTGCGCGGTCTTTTGCGGATACTCCGGAAAGGGCGATAAACAGCATAAAAACGATTGCTGAAATGTGTTTCATAATTTTTATTCTTTGAAGCAAAATAATGCAAATTATCTGTTATGGGCAAAAATAATAAGTGTTTAAAACCCTAAATTCCTCGGTGACCTATTTTCAATGCGCTGCGCGCTCCCAGATAGGCGGCCAAAAAATAAGGCGCACATATTGTGCGCCTGTAAAAGTTTTCGTGAACTTCTGACTACCATGGGTGCACAGGAATCTGTACATTGTTTTTATCCCATGAAAGAAGAATTCCATCGCTGTTGAGGTCTATTGTGAAATTACTTACTTTTTTGTCAGAAGTAGTAACGAGCGCAGCACCATCAAGGCAATTTTGGTTTTTGATTTTTTCGTAGTCGAAAGTTTCTGACATGCTGATATCTCTGTTGAGCAATATCTGCCATTCGCCCTTGTAAGGAACGGTAATGAGCGAATAAGTTCCCGGGTTCACTTGTCTGCCGGCAAACATACAGCCTTTGGTAAGGGTAACGAGGGTAGGTTCGTTAACGCCCGTGCGCCACGCCTGACCTACTGAAGGTACTACACTGCCTGAGCCTTTTGCCGGCTGCCCATAAGTAACACTGATATAATCGCCTTTTAAGGCTACGTGTTTGCTGGCTGGATCTTTAGCAAAAGCTGCGCTGAAAGTAACCAGAAGAATTAATGCTAAGGATGTAATTCGTTTCATAATTGAATATTTTAGTGCAAGATAATATTTTTTCCATAATCAAAGACAGTCCGCTTTTCGAAAAGGTTGGGAAATTTCCCCGATTTTTCTTTTTTTATGAGAAATCTTACTGTTACTCTTTTATTACCGCTGTTTATTCTTTTACTATTA
>CAILMA010000351.1 GCA_903835145.1 uncultured Bacteroidota bacterium | reverse complement strand
CTTTACTGTACCTTCTTGCATTGTAATGGAATATGAAAAATTAGCAATAAACAAAACTACATTTTTTTAGGAAAAAAAGAAAATTTTGGAATAATTTTTCTTGCATACTTAAGGTATAGGTATCAATAAGTAAAAAGTACAAATAAATCACGTTTTTTCAACGGTTTTGAAGGTCATCCTGATGCTCTTTTTTAACCGAAGTACCAGACTAATTACAATGAATACGAGTACCATGCCATTTTTTTTGTTATGTGTGAGCTCAATTGAACAAAATCCAGATTCAAACAACTTCAGAAGAACCTTAGTTGCCAAATGCGTTTCGTCAATTAATGGTGTAAAAAGCAATCATTCTTTCACAAGCCGCTGCACCACACGCCTATCGCCACACCTAACTTCTACGAGATACATTCCAGGTGAAAAGCCGCTCATATCAAGCGAAACAACGCCATTGCCGTCAATTTTAGTGGTTCGATTCGCAACGCAGACTCCCGACAAATCAAGTACCCGGATACTGATGTCGGCTGATCCTTTATTGCTGATGTGCAAACTGACAATATCACTTGTCGGGTTGGGCTCCATTCTCACCAACATCCTACCTGCGCTATCTCCCTCCTGCTCGTTTTTAAGGGTCTTCATTTGTAGTTCAAATCTTTTGTCGCCCTGACTGGCGGTATCGGCAGTTATAGCGAAACGGTATTCGCTACCGGCATCAAGCGCAATGGTTTTATTGAGGTATTTGTCCCGGAGCACAAGCTTGCCCGCTGCCTGTGTCGCTATATTTTCAGCCTTGATAATAAACTCTTGTGCATATTTACCTTTAACCCCCAGAGGTATAGCTGCACCCGCGTGAAATTGCCGACAGTCGAGACTCAACTTCTTGTGGTCTGGTGTAAGCGTGTAGAAATCAAAATCTCCGGCCGATAATTTCGCTCCATCACAGTAAGTATCCTCGCCATCTGTCGCATTTTTATCAAAACGGAGATATACCATATCCCAAGGGTGATAAGTGGTATCATAAATTTTGAGAACTGTGTAGTCGGCCTCGGTTCTGAGCAGTCCGGTTGTAGCAATTGGTCCTTTATTGTTTTCAGTAAAAACGAGCGAATCGCCGTTGTGCGCAGCCCTAACCTGGAAGGCGCAGCTTCCCTGCAAGTAATAAGGAGTATTAGTAATAGGGATGAACTGAAACTGTCCGCCGGCCCCGAGGTATGGATTAAACACATAGAATGTGCCGCCGTTAATATTACCTGCAACTTTTGCGTTGTATATAACAGTGCCTATATCAACCGGAGCGGGATAAGGATTCCCCATCTGGTTATAATCCTGTAATGTGCTCGTGCCTTTTTGCAGGTGTATCGTTTGGTTGCCTTGATTTACATTGCCCCACATGCCAATTACAGTCGATGATGGAGTATAAGGATATCCGTCGAGCCCCTGCCCTTTCTTACCCCTTACAAACAACCTGAAGCCCTGATACTGATGAATAAGATTCGAATCTGGTGTACCGTAGGCCGACGTAAATGGCTGCCAGCCCGGGTCATAGGATAAAGATGAATTTCCGAGCAGTGGTGTGTAACGAAATGCAGATGGAGCATTGGTTACAGTACTTGTAAATCCGTTTGTAGTACCGCCCTGCCCGGTCACATCAATATACCGTTCTATCTGATCAAGCGCAACATTGGTTGTGAAGGGGTGGCTCCAGAACCTGAACCGTCTGTAACCTCCGGGTATATAAGTTAATACTCTTACTCTTCCCGAAATAGAACCTCCACTTACAATAGGCGCAATATAGGCTGTGGATACAGAATCGGAATTCAAAATCAGGCTGTCGCCGGTGGTCAGGTTTCCACTGGTAATAATGAGGCTATTCGTTATTGTTACGCTGGCAGTAGTGTCAATTACAGCGCCCGCAGAGTTGTTAAGTTCAAGGTTACAGATACTTCCGTTTCCCTTCAGGTTTTGGCCATAGGAATTCCCTAAAATCAGTTTTCCTGCACCTGCAATGCTACCCTGGTTGGTTACATCGCCGTAAACGATAATCTTTGAACTATCCGTGATTGTCAGCAATGCACCACTGGCTATTGTCAGCGACTTCGCCTCATAGGTTCCTATAGTAGGCGTTTGTGGAGCAAATGTTGTTGCCGGGATATAGACATCATCAGTGGAAGTAGGCACTGCGCCACAATACCAGTTACTCGCAACTGTCCACCAATGTTCAGACCCGGGTGTGCCACCCACCCATGTCATTGGTTGAGGCGTAATAACTACTGAAGTATCCATAGTTGTGCTGCAAGCGCTGTCACTTACGTTGTAAAAAGTGTAAGTGTGGCTGGCGGTAATAGTACCTGTGCTTAGGTTGTAGCTACCAGAGGTCAAAGTGGCGGTTGCTGTGGCACCGCCATCAATAGCATAAGTTATTGTAGCGCCACCGGTGCCAAAAACAACAATATTGCTGCTGTAACCAATACATGGTGCAGTTGCAGAAGTTACAACTGCCGTAGGGGCAGCGCTTACCGCTATGCTATAACTTGAGTTTGCTGTGCCACAGGCTATAACCTTACTGTAGGTTATGACAGTAACACCGGCGGCTACTCCTATTACTGTTCCGCTTGCGCTGTCAACAGTTGCAATAGCCGCATCACCTGTATGCCAAACCCCGCCGGTGAGGGTATCAGTAAGTGCGGCAGAGTGCCCTATGCAAACAGATGTAGGCCCGGAGATATTACCGGCAAATGCAGTTGTGCCTACTTCCACATCTAAAGTATTATAGTCTGAGCCGCAGGAGGCTGTTGTAACCACATAGGAAATTGTAGCCGTGCCGGCACTTACAGCAGCAACAAGCCCACTTGTATCTATCCTTGCCACGGTGGTATCTGTGCTGCTCCATATTCCACCTATACTGGTATTGGTTAGCAGTGTTGTGCTGCCGGCACATAAAGTTGTTGCTCCTGCGATGGTGTCAGCAAAGGGCAGTGAATTAACGGTAACGGGCGCCGTTACTATTGTTGTACCGCATTGATTTGTAGTGGTATAATAGATGGTTGTGCTGCCAACGGTGTTGCCAGAATCCACCCCATCGTTGTTTATTACTGCAACGGAAGGATCTGCGCTGCTCCAGTAGCCGCCCGCCCCATAATAACCAATGCCGCTCATACTAATTGCTGCACCCTGGCATACGGCAACAGGCCCGGAAATGACAGGATATGGCGCATGCACAACAGTTAAAGATGCAATAGAGGTGCAGCTGCCATCGGTGAATGACTTGGTATAGGATACTACAACACTGCCGGTATCAATGCCACTCACTAAGCCCGTTGAAGGGGTCACCGAGGCAACAGCGGTATTGCTGCTGCTCCAGGTTCCGCCAGCCGTAGTGTCACTTAGTGTTATCTGGTTAAGTGCTGTTGTATCGCTGCCTGTGCATACTGTGCTGCTACCAGTTACTGGCCCGTTAGATTGGTTTACGTTCAGTGTAAAAGTAGCCGGAGTACCACAACCGGTATTGTAAGATATTGTTGCTACACCCGATGCAATCCCGCGGACTACGCCAGACGTGTTAATGGATGCAATAGATGGGTTACTGCTGCTCCATGCTCCTCCTGAGGTAGTGTCGGATAGGCTTACCGTTAGCCCTGTGCAAACATTGGT
>CAILMA010000350.1 GCA_903835145.1 uncultured Bacteroidota bacterium | reverse complement strand
GTTAACGAATGTACCCTGAATAAAAGATATGGTTCTGATGCTTCGAACTTTTTTCAGTTCCAGCTTTAAGATTTTAATGGTTGTCGCATTGAGCCGCCTGATCTCCTGATGGGTAAGCCCGAGGCTTTTCACCAATTCTATGTTCCTGAGGGATTCGGTAGTAGAGCCGGCAAGTGCATTGGTTTCTTTTACAATCGTTTTCTGCACCACTTTTATGCGCTTGCTGAGCTGGCTGATGAGCAGGCCCAGGATAAGCGCCCCCCCTACATACACCAATGGCAGGTAGGGATTGAGCTTCATGGTGTAGGAAATAACGATAGTGAGACCCACTATAGACGGCAGCAGCACATTAAAAAATGAGTTGATGAATTTTTCGCAATCGGCACGTACTTTTTGGAGAACGGAAAGTGTCTGGCCGCTGCTCTGGTCTTCAAATTCCTGGTAAGGCAGGCGCAATGCATGGCGCAGGCCATCGGTATAAAGTGATGCTCCAAATTTCTGAATCACCACATTAACCACATAATCCTGAAAGTTTTTTGCAATGCGGGATATCATAGCCACGCCAATGAGCAGCCCTATAAGACCCATGGCTCCAGATATATAGGTAGATAAATCCCTATGTAAATGACCTTCTTTATCAACTGTTAGGGGGTGATTTACAAATTTATCGAGCAGACGACCGGCAAAAAAGGGGTCCAACATGGAAAAACCCTGGTTTACAGCTGCAAGCAATATAGCGAGTACAATCATCCACTTGTACGCACTCAAATAAGACATTAATAATTTCATAAGCAGGCAAAGGTAAGAATATGACGCCCCTAATTGCTTATAAGGCTATTAATAATGTTTATAGAAGTTTGATTGGAATTTCAAGCTCCAGAAGCGAATAAAAAGCGCATCGCAATACCGGGAAAATTACCAGCAGGATGGGGTTTGTTTTATTAAATCAGCTATGAACAATAACTTACTTGTTGAATTCCGTCATGGCCTTAGAAATACCCATAGTGGCCCAGCACTCTATGGCACTCACACTTTTAAGTATCGCGTCTTTCACAAACGGGACTTCGTCGGGGCTCCATTTGCCAAGGACATAGTCGACCTGCTTGCCGCGTGGGAAATTGCTGCCGATGCCGAACCGCAAACGGGGATAGTTGTTGGACTGCAGCAACAGCTCAATATTTTTGAGTCCGTTTTGCCCGCCGGCACTACCCATGGCTCTCATACGCAGGGTACCAAGGGGCAGCGCAAGGTCATCGGCCACCACCAGCATGTTTTCCAGGGGTATCTTTTCTTTATCGAGCCAGTATTTTACAGCTTTTCCGCTGAGGTTCATGTAGGTTGTCGGCTTAATGACGACAAAAATTTTTCCTTTCCATTTTACTTCGGCTACGTTGGCATGACGATCGAGGGAGAAGGTGCCACCGTTTTTTATGACAAATGTATCAGCGACGTCAAAACCGATGTTGTGGCGTGTTGCATCATATTCCATACCGATGTTGCCGAGGCCGGCAAGTAAAAATTTCATGGTGCGAATTTAAATGATTTTTTTGGGGAGTGACGGGTTGTTGGTTTTTGGGCGTTGGTTTTTGGGTGGTTAACGATTGGGTTGTTGGTAGGTGTAATGCAGTCGACCTCACCCCGACCCTCTCCGCAAGCGGCAGAGGGAGAACGATGTCTGCGGTGTGCCGCAGGCTTGCTATTGTATCCCAGTTGCAAACCGGGACGAGGTTGAATGGGGAGCAATGAGTCGACCTCACCCCGACCCTCTCCGCAAGCGGCAGAGGGAGAACGATGTCTGCGGCGTGCCGCAGGCTTGCTATTATATCCCAGTTGCAAACCGGGACGAGGTTTTTTGGG
>CAILMA010000349.1 GCA_903835145.1 uncultured Bacteroidota bacterium | reverse complement strand
AGTAAAAAAGTTAAAGGATTTTTTAAGGCTTCTTCCGTAACCATAAAATGCAGAAAGATGAAAAGTGAAAAAGATAAGATTTTAAGCTCCTTAAAAAAAGGCGTTAAACAGATCGCTAAAATTGAAGCAGGAAAAGCTAAGGGGCAGCTTGCCAGTGAAATGATACAGGAGTTAATTAAAGAAAGGGACGGCAGGGGCGGCTCACGGGCAGGCGCGGGCAAAAAATCCTCGTTGCAAACGAAGTACCCCAACGAAACGAAAAAGCTCATTACGCTCAGGGTTTATCCTACTCAACTAAAGCAGATTGAAGGCAAATACGGAAGTTTGCAGGCTGCAGTGGACACTTTGACAAAGTAGGTTCGCCTAAGCCGATCTTTTAATCCTGAAAATCCTGATCAGGCCTTCACACTCTGCGGATGCCGTATGTTATCATTGGGATCGTACTTGCGTTTTATGGCCTGCAGGCGCGCATAATTGTCGCCATAATAAGCATGCTCCCAGTTACTGAATTCAAGACTGCAGTAGTTCACATATTGCCGGGTGATGCCGTGCTGCTCTGTGATCTTTAGTATGCTCGTTGTCGCTACTGCTTGCCGGTCGTCGTGCGCACGAGCGCTGGCATAGGCCTGTAGCTCGGATACAAAGTCATATGCCCGATGCGGATAAGAAGATTGTTTTTCAAATGCCGCATCATTTATTTTCCCGCCCAGGGTGTTTACCTGGTAGATCATGCCCGGCGTAGCGATCACCTGCTCAAAGATGTCTTTTATGAATGGCGCCACATCAGCATAACTTTTAAAGAAGCCTGCCGATGAGTTCCTGAAATAAAGCTGTTTACCCACCCCATAGTAGTTGCGCAGCATGCGTTGCAGAGTGCCGGTATGGCTGCTGCGAAATTCATCGACCACCGCAGCCAGCTTTTTTAACAGCGTCGGCAGTTGCTCATTGTCGGGTTCGTAGTTGGTAATGAGGATGTTAAGCGTGCTGCCATTGAGCACATAACCCGAGAAACAAGAATCGGGCAGTTGCGGAGCCAGCTCCATCCAGGTCTGCAGTATAGCTGCGGCCCGCTCAGGCCTCAGCTTTCTCGACTTGAAGTAATGTGCCTGTAGTGTTGGCGGTGCGGGATGCGTGGTAAAGATCATTTCGGTTACAATGCCGAAGTTGCCGGTGCCACCTCCTTTCAGGGCCCACATCAGTTCGGTATCGTCCTTTGTGTTGTGAATGTTGCCATTGCCATCTACCATAGTTGCCTCTACGAGGTGATCACAGGTAAGGCCGAACCTGCGGGCGCAGATGCCATAGCCGCCGCCCAGCGTTAGCCCACCTACGGCCACCGTGGCACAGGAACCCGCAGGCAGCAATCTGCCCTGTGGCAGTATGGTATCATACAGGCTGCTGATGGTGCAGCCAGGGCCCACTTTTATTTTGTGGTCATCAAGCATTTCCACCGCATTCATTTTGGAGAGATTGATGACCATGCCATCGTCATTGCAGGAAAAACCTTCCATGCTATGACCGCCGCTCTTCACAGCAATGGCCAAACCTTTTTCATGCGCATATTGCACAGCGGCGGCAACCTCTGCTGTGGTCGTACAGAGCGCGATAACTTTAGGATGTTTATCAATGCGCTTGTTGAACCCCTTCCGGAGCTCATCATAGCGCGGGTCGTTCTTATCTACAAGGTCTATATGAGCCTGGTGCGTATGAGCGGGAACCTTTTTTTCAGGCGTTGCAGAATCCGGCACGATTTTCGCTACTTTCTTTTTATCGCTGTTCAGCCCACAGGCACTGAGATAGAAAGAAATGCCGGCAGCGGTGGTTATTTCCAGAAATTGTTTTCGTGTATAAGGTTTCACTTTTTTGAGGCGGTTTGTGAAGTAAAGTTAGCTCATTTGCATAGCAGCGTAGGTAGCCGCTTGCCGCATTATTATTTTGCGCTCTATAAATATTTATTATTGTTATTTTAAAATTACCCCGATGAAAAAACACTTTACCAAAACACTTTTTGCAGCCCTGTGCGCTCTTTCCATGCAGGCAAACGCACAGATAATAAGCACCGTTGCCGGCACAGGCGCTGCAGGGTACAACAGCGACGGCATTGCAGCCACTACAGCCCTTATCAACCTGCCCAGGGGCATTTGCACAGATGCTGCGGGCAATGTCTACTTCGCTGACGTATCCAACCAGCGCATCCGCAAAATCGATGTATCAGGCATCATCAGTACCATAGCCGGTACCGGCACCCCGGGCTATAATGGGGAGGGCATTGCAGCTACATCTGCACAGGTCAGCGGCCCATGGGGCATCTGCGTAAGCAACAGCGGCGATATCTATTTTTCAGAATGGGGAAACCAGCGCATACGCAAGATCTCCGGCGGCATCATCACCACTATTGCCGGTGATGGTACCGGCGCATTCCTGGGCGAAGGCACTGCGGCTACCGCAGCAGAGATACACAACCCGCAGGGCGTAGCTGTTGATGCAGCTGGTAATGTGTACATAGCAGATGCAGTGAACGAGCGCGTGAGAAAAGTAAGCCCATCAGGAATTATCACTACCATAGCAGGCACCGGCACTGCGGGCTATAATGGCGATGGTATTCCAGCCACTACAGCGCAGGTTACGGGGCCATCCAGCATCGCCATAGATACGGCAGGGAATGTCTACTTCTCCGACTACGGTAACTTCAGGATACGCAAAATAAATACCGCGGGCGTTATTTCTACCATAGGCGGCAACGGCTCCGGCTCCGGCAGCGAGACCAATGGTGTGGCGGCAACAGCCACCATCATGTTCCCGGAGTGCATAGCGCTGGACGCCGTTGGTAATATCTACATAGCCAACTCGCTGGGCAGCCAGGTACGCATCATTGATGCTGCGACCGGTGTTATTAACGTTTTTGCAGGTACCGGTTCGCCGGCATTTGGCGGCGATGGCGACCTTGCCACTCTTGCGCAGCTTGATGCTCCCTGGGCTGTATGTGT